>CBDTWQ010000017.1:0-15438 GCA_965364115.1 uncultured Gammaproteobacteria bacterium
GAGAAAGTAGCTCGCCCTTGCGTTGCCGAACGCAAATCAGTGGCATAACCAAACATCTGAGACAATGGCACCGAGGCGCGGATCACCTTGCCTGAAACCGTATCTTCCATACCACCTACCAATCCGCGTCGACGGTTAAGATCGCCCATCACATCACCCATATAATCTTCTGGGGTCACCACTTCAACCTTCATAATCGGCTCAAGCAACACGGGGTCAGCGGCTTCCGCTCCCTCACGCATCGCTAAGGATCCGGCTAACTTAAACGCCATTTCGTTCGAATCAACGTCATGGTAAGACCCATCATACAAGGTCACCTTAACATCGACCATCGGATAACCAGCCAACACGCCGTTATCCATCTGCTCTGACACGCCTTTTTCAACCGCGTTGATATACTCGCGCGGCACAACGCCACCGACCACTGCGTTTTCAAATTCAAATCCGCTACCGCCCGGCAAAGGTTCGAGTTTCAGCCACACATGGCCATACATTCCTCGACCACCGGTTTGACGAACAAACTTCCCTTCCTGCTCAACGCTGTTGCGAATCGTCTCGCGAAACGCCACCTGCGGCTTGCCGATATTGGCTTCCACACTAAACTCTCGTTTCATCCGGTCAATGATAATGTCTAGGTGCAACTCACCCATACCGGAAATTATCGTTTGCGCCGAATCTTCATCGGTGTGCACTTTAAACGAGGGGTCTTCCTTCATTAATTTGCCGAGGGCGACACCCATCTTTTCCTGGTCAGACTGGGTTCGCGGCTCAACCGCAACCGAGATAACGGGTTCCGGGAACTCCATGCGTTCCAAAGTAATGTGGTCAGTCGGATCACACAAAGTGTCTCCAGTGCCCACGTCTTTCAGTCCAACGGCGGCAGCGATATCGCCAGCTCGCACTTCTTTCAATTCTTCACGCGAATTGGCGTGCATTTGCAACAACCGTCCGACTCGTTCCTTCTTACCGCGCACCGAGTTATATATCGGCTCTCCGGCTTTCAACACCCCCGAGTAAACGCGAAAGAATGTTAAATTACCAACGAACGGGTCGGTCGCGATTTTAAAGGCCAACGCAGCAAACGATGCTGAATCATCGACCTCACGCTCTCCCTGCGCCTCGCCTTCACTATTCACACCCTTGACTGCAGGCACATCTAGTGGCGACGGCATATAACGAACGACTGCATCCAGCATCGCCTGCACGCCTTTATTTTTAAACGCGCTGCCGGTTAAAGCGGGAACCACTTCGCCGCTTAAAGTGCGGATCCGCAAACCCTGATGGATCTCATCTTCGCTGAGGTCGCCCTCCTCGAGATATTTATCCATTAACTCTTCGTTGGCCTCGGCCGCCGCTTCCACTAAGTTCTCGCGCCAAACTAAGGCTTCGGCCTGCAACTCGTCTGGGATAGGCTGCTCCACATAAGTGGTGCCCATATTGCTCTCTTCCCAGATGATCGCCTTCATCTTAATCAGGTCGACTACGCCTTTGAAACTTTCCTCAGCACCGATGTTTAACTGCAACGGCACTGGGTTACTGCCTAGTCGGTCGCGAATCTGCTCGACCACACGTAAAAAGTTCGCCCCTGAACGGTCCATCTTGTTAACGAACACCATTCGGGGGACTCGATACTTATTGGCTTGACGCCAAACCGTTTCAGATTGTGGCTCAACACCGGCAACCGCGTCGAACACGGCGCAGGCACCATCCAACACGCGCAATGATCGCTCTACTTCGATCGTGAAGTCGACATGACCGGGCGTGTCAATAATGTTTATGCGGTGCTGATCAAATTGTTGATCCATCCCGCTCCAGAAACAAGTCGTTGCGGCTGAGGTGATCGTGATACCCCGCTCTTGCTCCTGCTCCATCCAGTCCATCACGGCCGCGCCGTCATGCACTTCGCCTATTTTGTATGAGACACCGGTATAGAAAAGAATTCGTTCTGTAGTGGTCGTCTTGCCCGCATCGATATGGGCGATAATGCCGATATTTCGATATCGCGTTATCGGCGTCGTACGAGCCACCGGTGTATTTCCTTCAGTTAAACGATTTTATTAAACTGTCGACTACCAGCGAAAATGCGCGAAGGCTTTGTTAGCTTCCGCCATCCGATGCGTATCTTCACGCTTCTTAACCGCCGTTCCCTTGTTTTCTGAGGCATCTAACAACTCACCAGCCAACTTGTTGGCCATGGTTTTTTCGCCTCGCTTCTGCGCAGACTCAATGATCCAGCGCATCGCCAATGTGTTACGACGTGAAACGCGAACTTCGACCGGCACCTGATAGGTTGCACCACCCACACGGCGAGATTTAACCTCAACCGTCGGGCGCACGTTCTCAAGCGCACGTTCCATTAATTCGACCGATGCCACACTGCTTTTAGTCGCAATGTTATCGAGCGCAAAATACATAATCTTTTCTGCAGTCGATTTCTTTCCACTACGCATAATCATGTTGATGAATTTAGCGATCTGCAGATCATGAAACTTCGGATCTGGCAGTATTACGCGTTTGGGAACTTCTCTACGTCTTGGCATTAGTCGATCAACCTATGATTTGGGGCGCTTGGCGCCATATTTTGAGCGCCCTTGGCGACGGGTTGGAACGCCTTGGGTATCCAAGCTTCCACGCACTACGTGATAACGCACGCCGGGCAAGTCTTTTACACGCCCGCCACGCACTAGAACCACCGAGTGCTCCTGCAGGTTATGCCCTTCACCACCGATGTAGGAAGCCACTTCATAGCCTGTCGTCAGCCGAACCCTGGCCACCTTACGCAAAGCCGAGTTCGGCTTCTTGGGAGTGGTGGTGTATACCCGAGTACAAACGCCACGCTTTTGTGGCGAAGCCTCGAGGGCCGGCACGTTACTTTTGCTGCGTTTCGATTGACGCGGCTTACGCACCAACTGGTTAACTGTTGACATCGATTCGACTCTCCTAAGGGTCGCTCTTTAACTTAAAAACCCCCTAGCTGTCTTGACCAGCCTTACTGGTCAACCTAATTGATCAACCTAATTGATCAATAATTCAAGAGGCGAGAACCCCAAGATTAGCCAGGGTTCCGATACATTTTATGTTCCCAAATGAACAGCAGGCTAGACAATTGCTTGCATAGCCTGCCCATAAGGGAGGCGGAATTTTAGGGACGAAACCGCCCCCTGTCAACCGCTTATTCCGAAACCACCGGTTCTTCGCTGCTCTTAGCCGGGCCAGTTTCAAGTTCACTCATGTCAGGCATATCAGGCATTACGGGCATCACTGGTTTCATCCGCTTGCGACGACGCTCTTCGTGATAGGTCTGCCCTGTTCCGGCCGGAATAAGCCGACCCACAATGACGTTCTCCTTTAGGCCACGCAAATCATCCTTAGCGCCTTTAACTGCCGCCTCGGTTAAGACCCGAGTGGTTTCCTGGAAGGAAGCCGCCGAGATAAACGATTCCGTAACGAGCGAGGCCTTAGTGATGCCTAGCAAATCTTGCAGGTAAGTCGCCGGCTTCTTATTGATCGCAATCGCTTTATCATTGGTGTCGAGCACACGGGCCTTATCGACCTGATCGCCACGCAACAGGCGGGTATCACCACCATTAACGATGGTCACCTTACGCAGCATCTGCCGCACGATGACTTCAATGTGCTTGTCGTTGATCATAACGCCCTGCAAACGGTATACGTCCTGTACTTCGTTAACCATGTAATTAGTCAAATCGCGGACACCTTTGATTCGAACGATGTCATGTGAATCCAGTTCACCATCAACCAGGGTTTCACCTTTCTCGACGTGCTCACCTTCGAATACGTTGATATGGCGAAACTTTGGAATCAGAGTCTCATTTGACACGCCTTCACTGTCGGTAATGACCAAACGCTTCTTGCCCTTCGTTTCCTTACCGAATGAGACGGTACCCGTCATTTCACCCAATATGGCAGGTTCTTTAGGCTTACGTGCTTCAAACAGATCGGCAACGCGTGGCAAACCACCCGTGATGTCGCGGTTTTTCGATGACTCTTGCGGAATCTTCGCGAGCACATCGCCCACTTTGATTTTGGCGCCATCTTCAACGTTAACAAAGGCGCCACCAGGCAACATATAGTGAACGGGTATGTTGGTTCCGGCATAACACAGGACCTTTCCTTTACCATCAACCAACTCGACCGTGGGTCGTAATTCTTTACCCGTATTGGAGCGAATTGAATCGTCCATTACTTCGATCGTGGTGAGACCGGTCATATCATCAACTCGATGCTGCACCGTGACGGCTTCAACGAAGTCGGTGAATTTCACCTTGCCCGCTACTTCGGTAATAACTGGGTGCATGTGTGGATCCCAGGTGGCAACCGTAGTGCCGGCATCGACATTGACGCCATCTTTAACCGCGAATTCAGAACCATAAGGGATCTTGTATCTTTCTTTCTCACGACCGGTCGATTCGTCAACCACGCCCACTTCACCAGAACGCGACACTGCGATCAGGCGCTTGGCTGCGTTTTGAACTACTTTGACGTTATGGAAACGAACCGTTCCACGGTTTTTAATTTCAATACTGTTGACCGACGCCGAGCTACTGGCCGCACCACCGATGTGGAAGGTACGCATGGTTAACTGAGTGCCAGGCTCGCCGATCGATTGCGCTGCAATAACGCCGACTGCTTCGCCCTTGCCAACTTTATGGCCCCGCGCCAATTCACGTCCATAGCACTGCACACAAAGACCATGTCGCGCTTCACAGGTAACCGGAGAACGAACCTTAATTTCGTCGATTCCCAACTCACTGATCAAATCGACTTCGCGCTCTTCGAGCAGGCTGCCAGTTTCGATCACAACTTTACCGTTGTCATCAAGCAAATCTTGCTGAATCACGCGTCCTAAAACACGCTCGCCTAGATCGACCACGATGTCACCACCTTCGATGACCGGCCGCAATTCAATTCCCTCAAGGGTGCCGCAATCATCCTGATTAACCACCAAGTCTTGGGAAACGTCTACCAGTCTGCGAGTCAAGTAACCCGAGTTAGCAGTTTTCAACGCCGTATCAGCAAGACCTTTACGAGCACCGTGGGTGGAGATGAAGTACTGCAACACGTCAAGACCTTCACGAAAGTTCGCGGTGATCGCATTTTCGATGATAGAACCATCCGGCTTAGCCATCAAACCACGCATTCCGGCCAATTGCCGAATCTGCGCGGCTGAACCACGAGCACCCGAGTCGGCCATCACAAAAATAGAATTGAATGAATCTTGGATCACTTCCTTGCCATCCGCATCGACCACTGTTTCTTTACCAATTTCACCCATCATCGCGCGCGCTACTTTGTCATTCGCATGCGACCAAATGTCGACCACTTTATTGTAGCGCTCACCTGAGGTGACAAGACCCGTGGCCCATTGCTTTTCAATATCCTTGATTTCGGCTTCGGCATTTTTGATCAACTCGACCTTCGCTGCGGGAATGATCATGTCATTCACGCCAATCGAAATACCCGACTTAGTGGCATAGTGATAACCGGTATACATCAGCTGATCAGCCAGAATAACGGTTTCCTTAAGACCTACTTCACGATAGCAAGCATCGATAAGTTTGGAGACGGCTTTTTTATCCAAAGTCTGATTGATTAATGAAAATGGTAAACCAATAGGCAGCAACTCACTCAATATGGCACGACCTACGGTGGTGTCTACCAAGCTGCGAGTTTCAATTCGCTCACCTTCTTCATAGTGATATTCCAAAACTCGGCACTTGACCTTGGCTTGCAACTTCACTGCGTTATTGTGATAAGCCCGCAGCACTTCTTTGGCATCAGCAAAGATCATACCTTCGCCGTCGACGTTGATCTTGTCACGGGTCATGTAATACAAACCGAGGATGATGTCCTGGGTTGGCACGATGATCGGCTTGCCGTTGGCAGGCGATAAAATATTGTTAGTCGACATCATCAAGGCGCGCACTTCGATTTGCGCTTCAAGCGACAATGGAACGTGAACCGCCATTTGGTCGCCGTCAAAGTCGGCGTTGAAAGCGGTACAAACCAGCGGGTGCAATTGAATCGCTTTGCCTTCGATCAGAATTGGCTCGAAAGCTTGAATACCCAAGCGGTGCAATGTAGGCGCGCGGTTCAGCATAATCGGATGCTCACGAATGACTTCTTCGAGAATATCCCAAACTTCGGTCACTTCACGTTCAACCAGCTTCTTGGCAGCTTTAATCGTGGTAGCTAGGCCTCGCATTTGCAATTTGCTGAAGATAAAAGGCTTGAACAATTCAAGCGCCATTTTCTTCGGCAGACCACACTGATGCAGGCGCAAAGTGGGTCCTACTACGATGACCGAACGACCCGAGTAATCGACTCGCTTGCCCAGCAAGTTTTGACGAAAACGACCCTGCTTGCCCTTGATCATGTCGGAGAGCGACTTCAAAGGACGTTTATTGGTGCCAGTAATCGCGCGACCGCGACGACCGTTGTCGAGCAGTGCGTCGACCGACTCCTGCAACATCCGCTTTTCGTTGCGAACGATAATGTCGGGCGCATTGAGTTCTAATAAACGCTTAAGACGGTTGTTACGATTGATTACTCGACGATACAAATCGTTCAAATCAGAGGTTGCAAAACGGCCACCATCCAACGGCACCAATGGGCGCAAATCAGGCGGCAACACTGGCAAAACAGTCATCACCATCCATTCAGGACGATTGCCGGAATCGATAAAGGCTTCTACCAGTTTGAGGCGCTTCGACAAACGCTTGAACTTAGTCTCAGATTTAGTGCTTTCGATTTCTTCACGTAAATTAACCGCTTCATGGTTGAGATCTACCCCTTTCAATAATTCGTAGACCGCTTCCGCACCCATCTTGGCGTTGAAATCGTCACCGAATTCTTCGATCGCTTCCAGATAAGACTCATCATTCAGCAGTTGACCCTTCTCCAGAGTCGTCATACCCGGGTCGATCACCACAAAACCTTCGAAATAAAGTACTCGTTCGATATCACGCAAAGTCATGTCGAGCAGCAGACCGATACGCGATGGCAGTGACTTCAAAAACCAAATGTGGGCAATGGGACAAGCTAGTTCAATGTGCCCCATGCGCTCACGGCGCACTTTGGTTTGGGTTACTTCAACCCCACATTTCTCACAAACTACGCCGCGATGCTTGAGCCGCTTGTATTTGCCGCAAAGACATTCAAAGTCTTTGACAGGACCAAACACTTTCGCGCAAAAGAGGCCATCGCGTTCTGGTTTGAAAGTTCGATAGTTAATCGTCTCAGGCTTTTTGACTTCACCATAAGACCAAGAACGAACCATATCCGGCGAGGCCAGACCGACACGAATGTGATCAAAATCTTCAACCGCACCCTGTTTCTTTAAGAGATTCAGTAAGTCTTTCATGATTTATCCACTTCCAATTCAATGTTCAGGCTCAAGGAGCGAATTTCCTTCAGCAGCACGTTAAACGACTCGGGCATACCTGCTTCCATGCTGAAATCGCCATCGACGATGTTTTTATACATCTTGTTACGGCCGTTGACGTCATCAGATTTCACCGTCAGCATTTCTTGCAAGGTGTATGCAGCACCGTAGGACTCGAGCGCCCAGACTTCCATTTCACCAAATCGCTGACCGCCGAACTGCGCCTTGCCGCCTAGAGGTTGCTGTGTCACCAAACTGTAAGGCCCGGTTGAACGCGCATGCATCTTGTCGTCGACTAAATGGTTGAGTTTGAGCATGTACATGTAACCCACCGTGATCTGGCGATCAAACTCTTCACCCGTGCGACCATCGATCAAGGTTGTCTGTCCAGTTTCCGGCAGCCCGGCTAACGCCAACATGTCCTTGATTTCAGCTTCCTCGGCACCGTCGAAAACGGGTGTTGCCATCGGCACGCCTTTACGCAAGTTTTCGCATAGTTCGACCACTTCACCGTCTTTCAATTCTTTCAGCCTTAACTTTTCAGCACGGTTGTTGTAAACCTTGTTCAAGAAAGCCTTCAGTTCTTCAGTCTTGCGATGAGCATCGAGCATTTCACCAATCTTGATACCGATTCCTGCTGCGGCCCAACCTAGATGTGCCTCAAGAATCTGACCAACATTCATTCGCGAAGGAACACCCAGTGGGTTCAGCACTACGTCAACCGGCGTGCCGTCTTCGCGATAAGGCATATCCTCTTCGGGAACAATCATCGAGACCACGCCTTTATTACCGTGGCGACCGGCCATCTTGTCTCCGGGTTGCATACGACGCTTGACCGCGACGTAAACTTTAACCATTTTCAAGACACCCGGTTTAAGATCGTCGCCGGCGGTTACCTTTCGCTTCTTTTCTTCAAACAAAAGGTCAAACTCGCCACGCTGAGTATCCAGCTGATCATTGAGTTTTTCTAATTGCTTGGCAACTTTGTCGTCAACGGTACGAATTTTCGACCATTGGTCGCGCCCAATCGTTTCGAGATACTCGGCAGTGATGACACTATTTTTCTTAAAATCACCTGGACCACCACTGGCTTTTTGGCCGGTGACTAGCTTGGCAACTCGCTGATAGATATTCCCTTCGATAATGCGGAACTGATCATCTAAGTCCTTTTTCAAAGAGTCGATCTCAATCCGTTCGTTATCGAGCGCACGCGCATCTTTCTCAACGCCATCGCGGGTGAACACACGAACATCAACCACGGTGCCAGTTACACCCGATTTCATTCGCAATGAGGTGTCTTTCACGTCGGAAGCTTTTTCGCCAAAAATGGCGCGTAGCAGCTTTTCTTCAGGGGTTAACTGAGTTTCACCTTTTGGCGTCACTTTTCCGACTAGAATATCGCCGGGCTTCACTTCAGCTCCAACATAAACCACGCCTGACTCGTCCAGCTTTGACAACAAACCTTCGCTGACATTCGGGATATCCGCCGTGATTTCTTCAGAGCCCAGCTTAGTGTCACGCGCTAAACAACTTAACTCTTCAATATGGATCGTAGTAAATCGATCTTCTTTGACCACTCGCTCGGACAACAAGATCGAGTCTTCGAAGTTGTAACCATTCCATGGCATGAACG
The DNA here is from genome assembly GCA_965364115.1 of uncultured Gammaproteobacteria bacterium. Classification (GTDB taxonomy): domain Bacteria; phylum Pseudomonadota; class Gammaproteobacteria. Next base: position 9,039 of record CBDTWQ010000017.1, read on the forward strand.
CGACCTGCATATTTTGCCCCAGCGCCAATTCGCCCATATCGGTGGACGCACCGTCCGCCAACACATCACCTATTTCGATGACATCGCCTGGCCTAACTAACGGCTTCTGGTTGATACAAGTGTTTTGGTTAGATCGGGTATACTTGGTGAAGTTGTAAATATCCACTCCCGGCTCGCCTTCGCGTGTCTCTTGATCGTGCACCCGCACTACCACTCGACTCGCATCGACTGAATCCACCACGCCACCGCGTCCAGCTGTCACCGTGGTGCCCGAATCGACCGCGACTGCGCGCTCCATGCCGGTGCCGACCAACGGCTTTTCGGCGCGCAAACAAGGCACGGCTTGACGCTGCATGTTCGAACCCATCAATGCGCGGTTGGCGTCATCGTGCTCGAGAAACGGAATCAATGAAGCGGCTACCGAGACAATTTGCTTCGGCGAGACGTCCATATAATCAATTTTGTCAGCGGTTGATAAAATCGAATCGTTTTGGTGACGACAAGGAATAAGCTCATCGGTCATGTTGCCTTTGCTATCGAGCCCAGCATTCGCTTGCGCGATTTGATACTGGCTTTCTTCGATCGCTGACAGATACTCTACGTCACTCGTGACTTTGCCATTCACCACCTTGCGATAAGGCGTTTCTAGGAAACCGTAATGATTTGTTCGCGCATAGACGGACAGCGAATTGATCAAACCAATGTTTGGACCCTCAGGCGTTTCAATCGGACAAACCCGACCATAATGAGTCGGATGCACGTCGCGCACTTCAAAGCCTGCGCGCTCGCGAGTCAAACCGCCCGGCCCAAGAGCTGAAACACGACGCTTATGGGTGACTTCAGACAGTGGGTTATTTTGGTCCATGAACTGCGACAACTGGCTCGAACCAAAGAACTCTTTGACTGCAGCAGCAACCGGTTTGGCGTTAATGATATCTTGCGGCATAAGACCTTCAGACTCGACCAAACCAAGACGGTCACGAACCGCACGCTCGACCCGCACTATGCCGGTACGAAATGCGTTTTCGGCCATCTCACCGACACTACGAATGCGACGGTTACCGAGATGGTCGATATCGTCAACGATGCCATTACCATTGCGAATGTCGACTAATACTTTCATCACGTCAACGATGTCTTCGGTCGACAAGACACCGAGGCCTTCAATGTTATCGCGGCCGAGGCGGCGATTAAATTTCATTCGCCCGACTTCAGACAAATCGTAACGCTCACTATTGAAGAAAAGGTTCTGGAACAGGTTTTCGGCCGATTCCTTTGTGGGCGGCTCACCTGGGCGCATCATTCGATATATTTCAACTTTCGCTTCCAGATCATTGGTGGTTGGATCGAGCGCCAAAGAATTAGATAGGTATGGCCCACGATCGATCTCGTTGGTAAAGATAGTGCGAATCTGCTTGACGCTCTTTTCGCGAATCAGCGCCAACATTTCTTCGGTGATCTCGTCGTTGGCACTGGCAAAAATTTCGCCTGTCTCAGAGTCGACCAAATTTTCAGCCAAAATCTTTCCGACCACAAACTCATCGGGAACAGAAAGCTGTTTAATTTTGGAGGCCTTAAGCTGTTTGATATGCATCGCCGTGATACGTCGACCTTGCTGAACCAGCACTTTGTCCTTTACTTTGATGTCGAAGGTCGCGGTGTCGCCTTTCAGCCAATCGGCTTCAAGCGCCATATCGATACTCGCTTTCTTGATCTTGAAAACATTGTGATCAAAAAATGTTTTGAGTATTTGTACGTTATCATAGCCGAGCGCACGCAACAGGATACTGGCCGGCAGTTTACGGCGACGGTCGATCCGAACAAACAGTGAATCTTTCGGATCAAATTCGAAATCGAGCCAAGATCCACGATACGGAATCACTCGCGCTGAATACAATAATTTACCTGAGGAATGTGACTTGCCACGATCGTGATCAAAAAACACGCCAGGCGAGCGATGCAACTGAGATACGATGACTCGTTCCGTGCCATTAATCACGAAGGTGCCGTTGTCGGTCATCAGCGGCATTTCACCCATGTAAACTTCTTGCTCTTTAATATCTTTAACTGACCGGTTCTTGGCAGAGGCTTCTCTATCGTAAACCACCAACCGCACTAAAACGCGCAGCGGTGCAGCATAGGTCAAGCCTCTGATTTGACATTCTTTGACGTCAAAGACCGGGTCACTGATGCGATAGCTAACGTACTCAAGTTCGACGTTACCGCTGAAACTGATGATCGGGAAAATCGATTGGAATGCTCGCTGCAATCCGGTGCCTGTTTGATTACCAACCGGGTTGAGAAAACGTTTGTATGAGTCAGTTTGGATTGCCAACAAGTAAGGCTCGTCGATCACGGCAGGCCGCTTGCCAAAATCCCTGCGAATACGTTTCTTCTCAGTAAAAGAATATGCCATCTATAGTCACCAGTATTAACGATTTCATTTCACTTCTTCGACTTTTTCAGCCTAATAAGCGCACGCGGGCCGATGACTCTGTAGTCATCAGCCCTGCTACATGTTTCGAGCACAACTGCCAGATATCGCCTAAGTAGCTGCTATCAATTGTGACGAGGCGAAAACTGTTTCGCCTCGTCACCAACAACCAACGAATCGGCAAGAAAATGCTCGGGAACCTAGAGCTTACTTAAGCTCTACGGCACCACCAGCTTCTTCGATCTGCTTTTTCAGATCTTCTGCTTCAGTTTTAGATGCGGCTTCTTTAACCGTGGTCGGAGCACTCTCAACCATATCTTTGGCTTCTTTCAGACCGAGACCTGTTATCGCGCGAACTGCCTTGATAACGCTCACTTTCTTTTCGCCAAAATTGGTTAAGACAACATCGAATTCATCCTTCTCTTCTACCGCGCCGGCATCGCCGTCTCCGCCCGCTGATGCGGGTGCTGCAGCAACTGCAGCTGCAGCTGACACACCAAATTTCTCTTCCATTGCAGAGATTAAGTCAACCACTTCCATCACTGTCATGTTAGATAAAGTTTCTAAAATTTCTTCTTTTGAAACTGCCATTAGATTTCTCCTGATACAGAATAATTAATTGATTTACTTTTGATCGCGAATCGCAGCAACGGTACGGGTCAACTTGCCCGGCACTTCGTTCATTGTGCGTGCCAGTTTCTCTACCGGCGCTCTCATCACGGCCATCAGCAAGCTGATTGCTTGATCGTAGGTTGGCAACGAAGCCAATCGTTGAATCTCAGACGGATCCAAAAGCTGACCGCCAAAGGCGATTATCTTAACGACTAACTTCTCATTGCTCTTCGAATAATCCTTCAGAACCCTGGCGGCACCGCCCGGCTCTTCCATCGAAAATGCATAGACCATTTGACCTTGTAGCACCTGACCCATGCACGCATAGTCGGTGCCATCAAAAGCGCGTTTCGCAAGTGAGTTTTTAACCACTTGCAGATGTACATTTGATTCACGCGCTTTGTTTCGCAAATCGGTCATTTCGCCAACAGTCAAGCCCTGATACTCAGCTGCGATAACGGAATGAGCCTGTGACGCAACCGCGGCTACTTCACTGACGACATCCTGCTTTTGCTGGAGTGTTAAAGGCATATGACTTCTCCTGATTAAGTTAATTAACCGAGCAATTGCCCGGACCAAACTCCGTGTCGAGTATTACTACTCACATCCTACGACTCCATTAACCAGGAAATCCTGTCTCAGAAGATCGTCTACGCTGGAAATTAAGACTGTTTTCACAGCCACCCGCGGTCTTTGACGAGTGACCACCAATATCGCGGCCATCTCAAAGATTCTTTAAATCAGGCTAACCCCACCTAAGCGAGATTGGCCTTCAAACTATGACCCCTTTTTCCGGGGATCATTCAAACTATTACTGCTGACATAATTACTGCTATCTAATCTGTCGTCGAGCTATCTATATATATTGAGGTCTCAGACAACTAGATTCGCAAATTGTTTCAAAGGTTACTTCGATGACAGTGAGCCCTGGTCAACCGAGAAACTTGCACCCATCGTGGTCGATATCGAAATCTTTTTCAGATAGACCCCTTTTGAAGAAGACGGCTTGGCTTTCTTCAGGTCGTCGAGCAAAAATTCGAGATTCTCTTGCAGTTGCGACACTTCAAAACTGGACTTGCCAATGGTGCAATGAATAATTCCGCCCTTGTCAGTGCGATAGCGCACCTGACCAGCTTTGGCATTTTTAACCGCCGTTGCCACATCAGGAGAGACTGTTCCCACCTTGGGGTTTGGCATTAAACCGCGAGGCCCTAATAATTGGCCGAGCTGCCCTACCACGCCCATCGCGTCAGGACTGGCGATGATCACATCGTAACTCAGGTCGCCGCCCTTCATTGCTTCGGCTAGCTCCTGCATGCCGACCACATCAGCACCAGCAGCCTTTGCTTTCTCGGCATTCTCACCCTGTGTGAACACTGCGATACGAACCTGTTTGCCGGTTCCGTTCGGCAACACGCTTGAGCCACGAACATTTTGATCTGACTTACGCGGGTCAACCCCAAGATTGATAGCCGCATCAACTGACTCATCGAACTTTGCGTTACTGCACTGCTTCAGCAAACCCAGACCAGCGTTGATCGTGTATTGACGGTTGTTGTCGAACTTGGCGCGAATTTCGGCCAGTCGTTTGGAAATTTTCGCCATTTTATAAACCCTCTACTTCTAGGCCCATACTACGGGCACTACCAGCGATAATCCGCACAGCGGCGTCCATATCATTGGCGTTTAAATCTTTCATTTTGGTGGTCGCAATTTCTTCAAGTTGGGCACGGGTTACCTTGCCTACTTTGTCTGTATTGGGTGTACCACTGCCTTTCGTAATGCCTGCAGCCTTACGCAATAACACCGCGGCGGGCGGGGTCTTGATTTCGAAAGTGAAACTCTTGTCACTGTATACGGCTATCACTACCGGAAGTGGCATGCCTTTTTCAGCATCTTGGGTCTGGGCATTAAAGGCCTTACAGAACTCCATGATATTCAATCCATGTTGGCCCAAAGCCGGACCCACCGGTGGACTGGGGTTAGCAGCGCCCGCGGCCACCTGCAACTTAATGTATTTCTCTATTTTCTTAGCCATTACGCTAACTCCCGGGTGCAGACGGATGCCTCAAAGGACACCCTCCCCATCGCTAAAGAAGATCGCGATCCGCGGTGACGGCAAACCATAGCCGTAATTCGCGTTCTGATCTTGCTTCAATTTAAAAAAACGAACCATCGTGAGATGGACGATTACCTTACCGATCTTTCTGTTCTCAGCCTTTTTCGAACTAAGCCCTTTTCAACCTAGCCCTTTTCAACCTGACCAAACATTAATTCTACTGGCGTTGAGCGGCCAAAAATCTGAACCGACACCAGCATTTTGCTTTTTTCGTAATTGACTTCCTCAACTACGCCGTTGAAATCATTGAATGGCCCATCATTAACACGCACCACTTCGCCAACTTCAAATAATACTTTCGGACGAGGTCGATCAACGCCTTCCTCGACTCGATTTAGAATTGCATTGGCCTCGGCTTCGGAGATAGGCGCAGGCTTATCGCTAGTGCCACCCAGAAAACCAAGCACTTTGGGCACTTGCTTAACCATATGCCAAGTGTCGCTATTCATTTCCATCTGCACTAACACGTAGCCTGGAAAAAACTTTCGCTCACTCTTGCGTCGGTTTCCTTCACGCATTTCGACCACTTCTTCGGTCGGCACAATCACATTACCGAACTGCGGTTTGTGCTCGGACATTTCGATCCGACTTTCTAATACTTTCTTAACATGCGACTCGAAACCAGAATAAGCATGCACAACATACCATCTCCAATTGGGGTTGACCTCTCGCTTAACCTCAACCTCAACGTCTTCATCAACATCCGATGCGGCAGTCTTTACAGGTGCTTCAGCTTCCATTGATTTTTCGCTTTTTTCTTCAGGATCGGACATCTGTTCTCTTGACCTAAGTCAGTAACTCGCTGATGCCCCAACCAAGGAACATGTCAAATAACCACAGCATAATAGCGACTATCACTACCATGATCAGCACAATAATCGTCGTTTGCAACGCTTCCTGGCGTGTTGGCCAGACCACCTTGCGCACCTCGACTCGAGCATCCTTAACAAACCCAAGGCCGCGCCGACCCATATCGGTTGTTGCAATGATTAAAAAAGCCATTACAGCAACGGAGAGCATGCCGATTACACGCAGTAATTGGGACTCGTTCTCAAAGTAATAAAAACCAACCACACCGGCGATTAAAACCAGTAAAGCTGTCATCAATTTGAAAGTATCGATCGCTGACGTTGTTTGTTCGGTCTTGGTGACCACTTACCTAACCTCAATTAGTTCGCAATAATGGCAGGACAGGAGGGAATCGAACCCCCAACCTGCGGTTTTGGAGACCGCTG
>CBDTWQ010000018.1:0-15096 GCA_965364115.1 uncultured Gammaproteobacteria bacterium
ATCACCATTGCTCGATCAACCGCCTTACACATGTCGTAAATAGTCAACAAGGCGACTTGCACTGCGGTGAGTGCCTCCATCTCAACCCCGGTCTGGCCCCGCGTTTCGACAGTCACACGACACTCGATAGAACAAGCTTCCTGATTCACTTCAAAATCAACCGAGACATGCGTTAACGCTAGAGGATGACACATCGGAATCAGATCAGCGGTGCGCTTGCTGGCCATAATGCCCGCCACGCGAGCGACGCCTAACACGTCACCTTTTTTGTGTTTACCTAGTTCAATCAAGGCCAGGGTTTCAGCCAGCATAAAAATGCTGCCACTGGCGATCGCGCGCCGTGCGGTGGTGGCTTTGTCGCCGACATCCACCATGCGAGCCTCGCCGGCTTGATTGAAATGGGTCAGTTTACTCATCCCGTAATTCTATCACTTCAGCAGAATGTAGTGTTCACGGTTGCCGCGCTGAATATTCAAAATCATCCCACGCTCACTGTCCTCGGCCAGATCAAAGGCCTCGTCAAAATTTCGAGTTACTTGTTTGTTAATCGAGAAAATGACGTCTCCACTACGAAACCCGGCTTCCCAAGCGCTAGAAGATTTTTTAACCGTCATCACCTGCAAGTAATCGATCCGTCCACGCTGCAGCCGTTGTTCACGCATTTCGCCAATCGAGGCGCCAGCGAGCTGAGGGTGAATGATGGCACCATCGATTTGTTTGACTTCGATGGGTTGAATCTCAACCGAAACGTGCTCTTCCTTGCCTTCTCGAAACAATGCTAGATCGATCGATTGGCCAAACCGCTGCAAGCCAACCACATTGTGCATGTCACTCGCCGAGCGAATCGGCTTCGCATTCGCCGAGACGACCACATCGCCGACCTGAATTCCGGCTTTCTCCGCAGGCGACCCCGCTTCCACTTGAGTCACGATAAAACCATTGTTGCGGCTGATGTTGAATGCTTGCGCCAACATCGGCGTCAAATCTTGTCCTTGTGCGCCAAGCCGCCCTCTTTCCACTTCGCCATTTTCAACCAACTGGCGCATGATATCGTTGGCCATATTGATCGGAATCGCAAAACCAATGCCAATGCTGCCCTGCGTACCACCGCCGAAAATAGCGGTGTTGATGCCAACCAGTTCGCCGCGCAAATTGACCAACGCACCGCCAGAATTACCCAAATTGATCGAAGCGTCGGTTTGAATAAAGTCTTCGATCGAATCAACACCCAAACCCGAACGACCCAGTGCTGAAACAATCCCCGAAGTCACCGTTTGGCCCAGGCCAAACGGGTTTCCAATCGCGACCACAAAGTCGCCCACCTGAAGCTTGCTCGAATCGGCCATCGGTATCTGCACCAAATCCTTTGCTTTCACTCGAATCACGGCCACATCGGTTTTAGGATCACGGCCAAGCACCTTCGCGCGCAGCTCGCGGCCGTCGGTCAGTGCAACGTTAATTTCATAAGCATTTTCAACCACATGAAAGTTAGTCAAGATTAAACCTTCACTCGCATCAACGATCACACCCGAACCAAGACTAGAGGTTTCTTGAATTCGTTCGATGCTGGGCAAATCGAAGAAGCGCTTGAACAACGGGTCGTCTGAGAAAGGTAAGTTATAAGTGCGAGTCGACTTACCCCGAGTGGTGATATTGACCACTGCGGGGGTAGCTTTCTCCAGCATTGGTGCCAAGCTTGGCAGCGCTTGACCGTTGACAGCCGTCGGCAAGCCGGCCTGCAAAGACGAAATTAAGATGAGACCGATTAGAGGTAGAAGACGCCGCATCAGGAACTCAAAACGTTCGCGGGTTGAAATCGAATTCAGATTTCATATTTTGATAAAACAGTCGAGCCTTTTGATCATTGGCTGGCGGCGTCTGAATCATGATTTCAACGAACAAGTCCCCGCCGGGCATGCCTTTACCCTTGAGTCGCATTTTTTGCCCAGACTGCATTCCGGCCTTAACCTTCAATTCCACCGACCCAGCCAATGTCGGCACTTTCAAACTCGTACCTTCCGCTGCCTCCCAAGGGGTGATTGGCAAGCGCAAGGTCACGTCGCGGTCATCGAGCCGAAACAGTTTGTGCGGCAAGATATTCATTTCCAGGTAGAGATCACCCGATTCGCCGCCACTGGGCGAAGGTTGCCCTTGCTTTGTCAGGCGAATTTTTTGCCCGTTGTTGACACCCTGAGGAATGTTGATCTTGAGCTTTTTCATTTCGCTGGACCCAGAAGCTTTGGCAAACTGAATTGTTTTGGCACCGCCGCTGTAGGCTTCCTCGAGGCTAATATCGAGTTTCAACTGCTGGTCAGAGCCACGCTGTCTGGTTTGATTAAACGACGATCCTGCCGATTGAGAACTACCACCAAAGATCGACTCAAAGAAGTCGCTGAAATCACCGCTGTTGGCGCCACCGCCATGCCCACCATTAGTGAAGCCGCCTTGTCCGAAACCACCCTGGCTGAAACCGCCTTGACCTCCAGCGCTATCGAATTGCTGGCCGTGTTTCCAATCCGCACCAAATCGATCATAGGCTTGACGTTTCTCGCTCTCTTTTAGAACCTCATAGGCCTCGTTTGCTTCCTTGAATTTTTCTTCAGCATCAGCGTCTTGATTCACATCAGGATGATAGCGACGGGCGAGTTTGCGATATGCTTTTTTGATATCGCTCTCGCTGGCGTCACGGTCAACACCTAGAATTTTATAGTAGTCCTGATATTTCAAAGTATGCGGAGTCGAATTAGGTTAACTCTAAATAGGTGTTTTTACGGGTTTTATCAAGCTTCTTCAACCGATTTAGCGATCAATTCTTCTTCTATGGGCACCGCCAGAAGCTCCAAGTTTTCGCGTTCCACGTCATGATGCAGTGGTTCGATCTCAACCATCGACTGGGTGACCTTGGCTGAAACCTCTGCAAATCGCTCCACTTTACCATGCAAACCCTGACGTCCAGTCAAAGCACGTGCGGTGGAATTGAAGTGATTGGTCGCGGCTTGCAGGCTGCCACCAACCTTATTTAAGTGGGTTGCCACTTTACAAACCTGGTTGTAAATATCACCCGCTTTATCACCCAACTTGCGCGCTTCTTGGCTGCTGCGCTCCAACGACCAGAGGTTAGCGACGGTACGCAAAATCGGAATCAGCGTGGTGTGAGAAACCAGCACGATGTTTTTGTCATAGCCATATGAAAAGAGATCTTTCTCATATTTCATCGCTTCGATATATGCAGGCTCAATCGGCATAAACATCAGCACGAAGCTCGGGCTGCGCACACCAATGAGGTTGCTGTAATCTTTGCTGCTGAGGTCATCGATGTGACGCTTGACTGCGCGCACGTGCTCAATCAGGGCTCGCTCAAGCTGCTCATCGTTCTCGGCACCCACAGCCCGGTCATAGGCCGCCAACGACACTTTGCTATCGATCACTAGATGCTTATTGTCCGGCAAGTTGATCAAAAAATCGGTTTGCTTGCGTCGACCGTCAGAGTCTTGCATTGAAGTCTGCTTCTGATAATGGTCACGTTCGACCAAACCGCTCATTTGCAGCGTTTTCTCCAATTGAGTTTCGCCCCAACTGCCGCGTTTTTGCGAATCGCCCTTCAGCGCATCGGTCAAATTCTTCGCTTCGGCGCCCATTTTCAGACCCACTTCAAGCACTCTTTTGATTTCGCCACCGAGCCGAGAATGGCCTTCGATGGAATCTTTGTGCACTTCATTCACCCGTTTCTGAAAGCCTTCAACCTGCTCACGAAACGGTTTCAATAGGCCTTCAATCGATTGCTGATTGGTTTTGTCAAACGAACGGCTTTTGTCTTCAAGCACTTTGTTGGCCAAATTTTCGAATTCAATTTTAAGCTGCTTGCGACTTTGCTCGAACTGCAGCTCACGATCTTGCAGACGTGTCCGTTCGTTCCGAAGCTCCAACTGCAGTCGCTCCGCAGTTTTCTCGCTGGCATGCAACCCATCACGCAACCCCAACTCATCTAGCACTTGCGACGCCAGTTCTGCTTTTAGCTCACGGTTGTAGGTAATAAAATGGCGCAAGCCAAGGATCAGGCTGCAAAATAACAACCCCGCGAGCACCGCAATAAAAACAAGTAGGTCTGATGAAGTGATGGTTTGCATCGCGCAATCTTAACTGGTTTAGTGGCTCACAGCGAGAGCCGGTGAATTGAATTGATTGAGCAATTTCGTCGATCATTGGGTCAACTAAAACGTCGACTGCCATTCAAAATTAGGTTTAATTCGGCCTCAATAATTCGATTAATTCGACTTCAAGCGCCCCTACATATATGATTTTCGGTAAATCCACAATTATAATTAAAGGTAAGACTCTATGATTTCGATATTCCGATCGTTTTTCGTTTCCGCGCTTTTGCTAGCCGCGGGAACCCTGTTAATCGCGACACCCGCTCAAGCATTGCACGAATGTGGCGCTGAGGATGGCAAAAGCCACGGTCATGATCACGACCACAAACATAAAAGCAAAAGCAAAAGCAAAAAGAACAAAAGTAAGAAGCACGGCAAGAGTGACAAGATGAGTAAAGGCTGCGAAAAAGTGCTAGAAACTGATTTCATCAATGGCGATGCGCGAATCGATGCCCCCGAACTCGCCGCACGCGGTGAATTTTCGGTCGGCGTGCGCAACATCAGCGTGACCAATTACGATCAAATCGACATTTTACAACGCAGCGCTTCCAACCCTTACCCTAAATACGATCGAAAGCTTGAACTCGAAATCTGGTATCCGGCGCAGCTTGGCAAACGTGACCACGAGTTAACTTCCTACCACGATGTGCTGGGCAGCGGTCCGGACGACGCCGACCGACCCCTGCGCCCGTTTGAGTTTGCTGGCCGCTCAGCGCGAAATGCAATGCCTTACTTGGGCCAAAGCCCTTACCCACTGATTATCGTCTCACACGGTTATCCGGGTTCTCGTGTGCTATTGACCTATCTAACCGAAAACCTGGCCTCTAAAGGTTACGTGGTCGTCGCGATCGATCACACCGAATCAACCCATGCCGACAAAGTTGGTTTTCATAGCACGCTGTTAAATCGCTCACGCGACGTCAACTTCGTGCTCGACAATATCGCCAATCAAAGCGCGCAAGGGCGCGACTTTCTGTCCGGCATGGTCGACGCTGATAGAACCACCGTGATCGGTTATTCGATGGGCGGATACGGCGCGCTAAACGCCGCAGGCGCTGGCTACAATCCGCAATCACCTTTGTGGGGCTTTTTCGGCATGAACGACTTGATCGCGAGTCAAACCGAGGGTTCAGATGACTACCCCGCTTTTCTCGATCCAAGAATACGCGCACTGGTCGCATTTGCACCTTGGGGCGGCAGCTTTGGCACCTTTACACCCACCGGAATGGCAGGCATCGAGATTCCCAGTTTGTTCATTTCTGGAAAGCAGGACGAAACATCCGGCTATGACAACATTGAGTCTTTCTTTAAGAATGCAGTCAACTCAGACCGCTATTTGCTCGCATACGAAAGCGCGATTCACGAAGTGGCGGTCAACCCTCCACCACCCTTGGCTGGCCTTTACTATCGCGAATTTGGTCATTACCAAGAACCCGCATGGGACAACCGAAGGCTCAATAATATCAATCAGCACTTCATCACTGCGTTTCTGGGTAAGTACATTAAAGCAGACAACGAGCAATTTGGTCCTTATCTAAACCTGATTCAACCGATCTCTAACCTGTCATCACGCAACGATGAAAAAGAACCGAGTTACTGGAAAGGATTTCCGAATTATTCGGCGATTGGCATGGAGTTTCATCATTTGCCGCAGTACGCATTGCCAGATTAAGCCTACAGGCCACAAGAAAGCGTTCATCCAAGATCGCGGGGTTGGCCTTGCTAACCCCGCCTAATTTGCGGAGCAATAGATTTTGTGCAGCTCTTGGTTATGGAGAACTGAACTTTAACAGGGCTTTGTTTACAGCGCACAAAAACGGATCAGCCCTTAATTAAAATCAATTAAGGGTTCAATTCCGCCAAGGCTTGGTGCTTTGGCTTTTTCTCTAACTTATGCTGCGTTTGCAACTGCTCACAAGCTTGCCATAGATTAGCGCCATCCCACGGCTCGACGTCGCTAGCGTACAGCACTTGATTGAGTTGATTGATTTGATCTGCCAGCTCAGCGTCCAACAGCTGATTTAATTGATTTAGATTAGCCACCGATTGAGGCGCCAGCATGGCCCTTCCCCAAGCTAGCAACGCGACTCGAGCCACAGCTGCATCGTTTGTTTCGCAGGCTCTTTTCAAATTTTTACGCGAACGTCGGACCGACTCGGGCTCGTCGCTCAAACTGGGTGGGCTCACCGTCGGACGCTGCCGCCACCACCAAAAACCAAGACTACCGGCCCAGCCCAACGCCAGCAGTAAACTCAACCATATCCAAAAGCGACTGACCGAAACAACGCCAGCGTTTGCCGCGTCGATTGTCGTATTAACCGCCTTTCCAGAAGACCCAACCACCGGATTAACCACCGAGGCTTCGACCACCAACTGGCGCTCGGGGAGCGTTGCTCGCTCTAATCGATTCGAGTTTTTATTCCACCAAAACAAACTGACTTCCGGCAATCGAAAAACTCCGTCTGTGCCTGGAATCAACGCCACTTTTTGCTCTCGCAAACCGATTATTCCCGTTTTCGAACGCTGGTTCTGCAAGCTGGGTTGATCAGGATATTGCTTGATTCCAGCCACCTGCGGCAAGCTCAATTCAGGCAACTGAGCGGCAGTTAAACCATCGGCTATGATCGATAAACTGCGCGTCACCGGCTCACCGGCGACTAGTTGAGCCAAATCTGCCGACCACTCCTCCTTTAACTCAACTTTGCTTGCCGGTAACCAGAAAATTGATTCGGCGGTAGCGGGCACCGGAACCACTTCAATCGTCAAGGGGTCCGATTTGATCTGGCGAATTTTGCCACCGGTTAAAAATGGATCAAATGAAGAACGCGACGATAATCGCACCTCCGCGTGGATCGGCGGAATTTCAAGTGAACCATTTTGCTGAGGGAAAAGCGCGAATTGTTGCTCCAAAGCGAGATAGTTTTTCTTGCCCAAACGAGTTTGGTAACTGCGCACATCGCCCAAGGGTTCGATCACTGTATCCAAACCATCAATCTTAATTTCACCGAATTGATAGTTAGACAAACTAGTCGCGCTCAACAAACGAAGCGTTACGATCACTTGGGCTTGAACATAGACTTTGGGCTTATCCGCGGTGACCTCAAATAGCAGTTGGTTACCGGGCCCAGAGACTTTGCCCGGAGGAATCACGATGATTTTGAAAGGCTTGGTTCGTTGGTTGTCAAAAGCGATAGCCGGCACGATGAACTCACCCGCCTGCCTCGCCATCAACTGTATGGTCCAGTTGACGTTGTGTTCGTATTGGCCATTGATGATGCTAACGCTATTGCTACGATTACTACCAATCACCTGAAATTGTTGTCGCAAGACTGTAAAGTCCGGGTCTTTAGATGGGTTTCGATCGAGCGAAAAAACCAACTGGAACGATTCGTTCGCGCGCACCGGGTTGCGGTCGATGGTCACGTCAACCTCGGCTAAGCTGGCGCCTGCCGACAACAACAAAAACAAGCATAGAAAAAGTCGAACAATCTTCATTACCAGGATTCCGGCTCCGCCTCAGGACCACTGCGGTCACGATATTGATACAAAAACTTACGCCGTAACAGCCCACCTGGGTCATCCGGTATTTTACGCAGCCATTGCCGAGTGGCCTGCGCTGACATTTTTTCCTCGAGCTTTGTCGGCATATCTTGCTCGGCCTCGCTTTCGCCGTCTTGGGCTTCAGCCTCAGCTTTAGCCTGTTTCTGAGCGGCACTCTCAGACGATTCTGACTGACCCTGCTCGGCTGACTGCGACGACTGATCTTGCGATTGGCCCGTTTGCTTATCTTGATTCGCCTGCGACTGCTCAGATTCAGATTGTTGGCCGTCACTATTCTGCCCGTCACTTTTTTGCCCGTCACTTTTTTGCGAGTCACTATTTGACGAGTCGCCATCTTGCGAGTCACTAGGCTCTGATTCATTGGGTGACAGATTTTTCAACCAATCTTCGATCTGTTGTTTATTATGCAGCGCATCCGAGTGTGATGGTTCAAGTTCTAGAACTTTGTTATATGCGACCAAGGCCTCCTCGTATCGTTGCAATTTCGCCAGCGCATTGCCAAGGTTGTAGGTTGCGATGGGGCTCTCAAGCGCCTGCCACTGCTTTAATGCGGCCTCATACTCCCCAGCGCGAAAATGCGCTGCACCCGACCAAGCTGAATCAGAAAACAGGCGGGCGGCATCGGCGTAATCACCGTCTGAAAATAACCCCTCGGCCTGTTGGTTTTGATTCAGCCACAAACCCAGCCAATTGTCAGCCTGGGCGGGTGGCGGCGAGATTATTACCACTAAAGGGATCAACCAAATATAACCGCGTCGAAAGCCATATGCAGCAACCGGCAATGCCAGCAACAACAGCCAGGGCCCCAGTTCACGCCAAAACTCGGCCGAGATATCATCCCGCAATAGACTGCCTTGATCAATTCGTGAGTCGAGCAAAAACATTAGCGTATTGACGTCAATATCACCATTACTCAATGACGCATACACCCCATTGCCCCACAATGCGGCACGCTGCAGGTTTTGCTCGCGCAGAGTCGCAATCACAATCGCGTCATTGCTGTCCTTGAGGAAGCCACCCTCGCGCAACGGAACAGGCCCACCCTCTGTGGTGCCTACCGCGAGCACCGATAGTCGGTGTTGGCTGAATTGCTGCTTCATTGAATTAATTCGAAGGAGTTCGTCATCGTTAACACCGTCGCTGACCAACAGCACATCACCGGTACTAACATTGGCATTTTCAAAGAGTTCAAAGGCGAGCAGCAGAGCACGGTCGGCACGGGTTCCCTGTCGTGGCATTAAGTCAGTTTCGAGACTAGTTAAAAGTGCCTGAATGGTATCAACATCGTTGGTGAGCGGAGTGACCGTAAAAGCCTCGGCGGCATAGACGATCAGCGCGGTTTGACCTTCATTGCGGCGCTGCAGAATATCGGAGATTTTGTGACGTGCGCGAGCCAATCGGCTAGGTTTCACATCGCCGGCATCCATCGACCGCGACAGATCAAGCGCTATCACCAACGAAGCCTGACTCTGATAAACCGGCTGCGGCAATTTTTCCCAAGTGGGGCCTGCCATCGCCAGAATCGAAAGTGCCGCCACCAAAGCCAGCATCCACTCTGGCCACGACCGCGTCCCCGAATTGTTTACTGTGAGAACAAAAGGCAACAACCGTGGGTCAATAATATTGCGCCAACTGGCGGCATCGTAGCGAACCTTCAACAGCAACCAAACTAATAAGGCCCATGGCATCAGCGCCAAAAGCCAGCCGGGACGCAGAAAATGAAACTGTTCAATCATTGAGATCGTCGCCAAATTGGCGGCAGCAGCAACAGCAAAATGCTGATCAGTGACAGCCCTAATGGCCAGATGAACAGCGCGCTCACCGGGCGCAAGCTTTGATTGTCACTGTCGACCGGTTCAAGTTGATCGATCAGCGTATAAATTTTAGCCAACTCGGCACTGTCTCGAGCACGATAATATCGCCCATCGGTAAGCTCAGCGATCTGGGTCAGGGTATCTTCATCGAGCTGCGCAACCGGCCTAGTCTTGCGCAGCCCAAACCAGGTGGTTTCAATCTCAGCATCCGCGCCAATCCCGATGGTGTAAATTTTGAGCCCGCGGTCAGCGGCGAGTTTAGCGGCCCGAATAGGCGAAACTTCACCGGCGGTGTTAGCGCCATCGGTCATCAAAATCATCACCCGCGATTCGGCTGGGTCGTTGGCCAACCGTTTGATCGCGAGACCAATCGCATCACCTATCGCGGTGCGCTCCCCAGCCAGACCAATCGCCGACTCTTGCAACAATTGATTGGTCGTCTTGAGATCGAAAGTCAGCGGGGTTTGCAGATAGGCCTGACTGCCAAACAAAATCAAACCCACGCGGTCGCCGCGGCGACGGTCGATAAATTGACTCGCGACCTGCTTTGCTGCCTGCAATCGATTGACCTTTTTGCCGTCAAGCTTAAAGTCAGCGGTGCGCATGCTATCTGAAAGATCCATCGCGATGACCAGGTCTCTGCCGCTAACCGGCATTGTGATGGTTTCACCCAGCCATTGAGGCCGACTGCTGGCGAAAACCAATAGCAGCCAAGCCAACACCAACAGCCATTGTTGCCAACGCCGCGGCTGTATTTCTCGTCGAGTAGATTCAACCATTTCAAAATCTGTCAGCGATGGCACACGCAGTGCCACATGCTGCTGAGCAACACGCGCAGGCAGGCCATAAAACACCAACAAAGGCAGCGGCAGCAGTAAAAACGCGATCGGCCACTCAATCTGAAACACGCTGCGGCCCCCGAGGTAACGCACGAATCCAACGTTCGCACTGGTTCAACAACGGCTCTAGATCACAATCCAACTGACGCTGATAACGCTGCTGGCTCAGAATGGCCCACTGTGATTGATCAAAATCTTCCTCGGGTGCTAGCTCACGCAACTGTTGCTGCCAACGATCACCGGTTGAACTCGCGCCCTGAATTCGACCGTAGTAAGAAATCAAGATTCGCCGCAGTAAGATACTTATTTCATCGACAATTATTTTGGGCTCAGTGCCGTCCGCCAAGCGATCACGGATATCGGCCAATTGAAGCAGCGCGCCGCGC
Organism: uncultured Gammaproteobacteria bacterium; assembly: GCA_965364115.1. Lineage (GTDB taxonomy): Bacteria > Pseudomonadota > Gammaproteobacteria. Next base: position 10,752 of record CBDTWQ010000018.1, read on the forward strand.
CGCCGCGAATATCGATGTTGGTAAAGCAACCAAAATGCCAGCGCAACCACCGCCAGCAATGCGAGCAGCAGCAACCACCAGCCCGCAGCCGGTGGCCACCAGACGCTACCATCAGGCAATTGAATATCGCGCAGATCAAGTTCGATCATCGTCGCCGTATCCCGAGGCCAGATTTCAAACTGGCGAGAATTTCATCGTCAGTGGCGACGTCGATCATAAACAACCCAAGCTCTTTACACAGTTGGGTGAGCGAGTCGTAATGGCTCGCATATCGACGCTGATATTGCTCGCGAATAGAGTCACTGGTGCTATTAAAATCAAGGCTGCGCTTGCCATCGCTAACCCGCAGAAAACCCTTCTTGCCCGGCAACTCACGCTCAAATCGGTCAAACACGTGCAGCAGCACAACGTCGTTGTGACGCGCCAACTCTGCCAGTTGCGCACGACAGTCAGGATCAATAAAGCGAAAATCGCTAAAAAGCACCACCAGGCTGCCAGGGCGAGTGACTTGCCGCAGTCGCAGTAAAGCCTTGAGAGCAGCCCCAGGATTACTTTCCGAATCGTCGTTCCAAGCCGAATGTGCGACCAACTGCTGAATTAAATGCAGCGCTGTGCGTTTTCCGCGTGCGGGCCTGAATTCAGAATGCTGACTTTCTGAGAACATCAAAAATCCTAGGCGATCACCCTGCTGCACCGTGTTCCATGCAAACAGTGCGGCGAGTTTGGAGGCCAACACTGATTTGAAGCAAACCTGCGTGCCAAAGAACATCGACCGCGTCAGGTCCAACCAGAGCAATACCGGACGCTCTCGCTCTTCGTGATAGACTTTGGTATGGGTTTGGCCACTGCGCGCGGTTACCCGCCAATCAATTGCCCGAATATCATCGCCAGGCTGATAAGGGCGCGATTCGAGAAATTCCATACCCCGGCCACGAAAGGCCGAGAGGTGACCGCCCGCCACCCTCGCTTTGATCGAGTTGGAAATTAACGGCAGCGAACGCGCGTCACGATTTAGTTCAATCAGCGTTGATTGGCGTACACGAACAATATCATCTCCTGCTTCCATTACCTTTGACCCACCATTTACTCCACCGTTACCTAGGGCACGGCCACCCTGCTGAGAATCTGTTCGATACAACTATCGGCGGTCATTCCTTCGGCCTCCGCTTCAAAACTCAAAATGATGCGGTGGCGCAACACATCAGGCGCCACTTGCTGAATGTCTTCGGGCGAAACGAAATCACGGTTATTCAGCCAAGCGAGTGCGCGAGCGCATCGGTCGAGCGCCATAGTCGCCCGCGGGCTGGCGCCATGCTGGATCCAACTGGCTAAGTCATCGCCATATCTTGCACTGCTGCGAGTGGCCAGAGTGATTTCGACCAAGTAATCTTCAAGGCTTGGGTCGAGATGCACATCGAGCACTTCATCGCGTGCTTTGAGCAGATTTTTTTGACTGACTTTGTCACTTTTAGCCGATTTCTTGACACCTTTGGGTGCTTTTGAGCGAGCCTCACTGCGCGACAAGGCCAAAATCGCCTTTTCGTCTTCGCCGGTCGGGTAATCAACGCGCACATGCATCAAAAAACGATCGAGTTGGGCTTCGGGTAATGGGTAGGTGCCTTCCTGTTCGAGTGGGTTTTGGGTTGCCATGACCAGAAAAATATCAGGCAGTGGGTAGGTTTCAGCACCCACCGTGATTTGCCGTTCAGCCATGGCTTCGAGCAGCGCCGATTGCACTTTTGCCGGGGCACGATTGATTTCGTCGGCGAGAATCAGATTATGGAACAACGGCCCTTTTTGAAAATTGAAACTACCATCCTGCGGACGATAAATCTCGGTGCCAGTCAGGTCAGCAGGCAACAGATCAGGGGTAAACTGAACTCGATGAAAATCGCCCTCAATTCCTTCTCCCAGCACTTTGATCGCGCGGGTTTTGGCGAGACCTGGTGCGCCTTCCACCAATAAATGTCCGTCCGCCAAAATCGCAATCAGCAGACGTTCAATCAACCCATGCTGACCGATAATCCGGGCGCCCAAGGCCTGCCTTAGTTTATGAATTTCCTGTAGTAACAATGACTAGTCCCCCAAAACGGAATCGTTAACGCTCTCACCCCAAATGCCAAACCTAGCAACCGGCTAAACAGCACAAACTTTAATATCGAATTATTTTCAACGGCATCACAGCCGAACAGAATCGCGGCGCATCCTTGCTCCACAAAAGATCTAATAAATCGGCTTTTCCTAACTAAGCAAAATCTAACGGCTGTTATGTTCCGCACAAATCAGCGCGATCACTTTCCCGCTCAGAGTTAGTCTTGTTTAGCTGGAGAAAGTTTAGCTGATTTAAGATAGTTCAAGAAGGCAAATGACCGGTCTTGATCCAAATCACCGTTTCCCCTTCGACATAGGGGCAATGTTCGCTGCGGTGAGGGCTTCGCACCCAACTACCCGCCGGATAGCTTCCATACTCATCGAACAAGACACCGGAAACAACAAAAACTTCTTCGCCCTGAAAATGCTGATGCGGTGGCAATCGGCTATGCGCCGGCCACTTCATCAGCGCCACCGATTCATCGCCATAATCATGCAATGGCAATATCAGGGTCTTACCCTCAGCCTGCAGCCAGGTGTCTGCGGTAGTATCAATGCGCACATTCGCATCATCGTTAGGATCGAACTGGTCGAGTTTCACTAACAGATCACAACCCGCTTCGCTGCGCGGACTGTGAAAGGAACCTGGCGGGTTGCGTATATAAGTGCCGGTAGGATAATCGCCATGCTCGTCAGAAAAAATGCCGTCGAGCACCAATATTTCTTCACCCATCGGGTGTTTATGCGAAGCAAACGAAGAGCCCGCATCGTAGCGAACGACACTGGTGGTATGACCTTGTTCAGCGGCCTCGCGCGCCAGCGGTTTGCGCCAAACACCTGCCATCGGACTTGGCTCCCACTCCATTTCGTTGGTGTTAATCACAACCGTTTGATCAAATTGCATGTTAAGCACGACTTAAGCCTCTGCGACCGCTAGTAGATTGCCAATGATTATAGCCGTTCGAATGGCTCTGAAATATGGTAAAAGCATCGATAAAGGTCAGTCGTTAAAGCAATTTCGCAAGCTTATCGAGCGAGTCGCGCGCATCACCAAACAGCATTCGTGTATTTTCGCGCAAGAACAGCGGGTTACCAACACCTGCATAGCCGGCCGCCATGCTGCGCTTGAGCACCACCGTGGTGTCACCTTTCCAGACTTCGAGCACCGGCATACCGGCAATCGGGCTATTGGCATCATCCTGGGCTGATGGATTTACCGTGTCGTTAGCGCCGACCACGATTGAGACGTCGACCGTTGGAAAGTCATCATTGATTTCATCCATCTCGAAGACAATATCGTAAGGAACTTTTGCTTCCGCGAGCAAGACGTTCATATGGCCAGGCATTCGACCTGCCACCGGATGAATGCCGAATCGAACATTGACACCCTTTTTAATCAAGGTTTTGGCAATATCGGACACGGCATGTTGCGCCTGAGCGGTGGCCATCCCGTAACCGGGAATGATCATCACTTCGCTGGCCTGCTTGAGCAACTCCGCCATCGCCAAAATTTCTATTGTTTGAACCTCACCAGTGATCTCTGCACTAGTACCGCCGCCAGAATTATCTTTGCTGCCAAATCCGCCGGCAATCACGCTGATGAAACTTCGGTTCATTGCTCGGCACATAATGTAACTGAGGATCGCGCCACTGCTGCCGACGAGAGCACCGGTAACGATCAGCAAGTCGTTGGCCAACATGAAACCCGTCGCCGCCGCGGCCCAACCCGAATAGCTGTTTAACATCGAAATCACCACCGGCATATCGGCACCGCCAATCGCGGCAACCATATGCACGCCGATCAGCAGCGCGAGGACGGTCATGCAAATTAACCAAAAACCAGCGCTATACAAATCTGGTTCGCCGACGAACTGGACGCCGATCGCGACAACCCCGATCAGCGCAATTAAGTTCAGCCAGTGTCGCGCGGGCAACAACAGCGGCGCGCCACCAATCATCCCGCTGAGCTTGCCGTAAGCCACCACCGAACCCGACATGGTCATCGCACCAATTCCGATGCCAATATAGATTTCGATATCATGGATCGCTTTCTCGACCCCGACCAATGCATGCAAAGGTTCGATAAAATTGGCGAAACCAATCAAGACAGCGGCCAAACCCACCAAACTATGTAAAACCGCAATCAGTTCGGGCATTTGTGTCATTTGCACCCGCCGCGAAAGAATGAATCCGATGACACCACCCAGCACCATGATCGCCACCAGCAGGTTATAGTTCTGACTGACAAAGGCGG
>CBDTWQ010000019.1:0-14392 GCA_965364115.1 uncultured Gammaproteobacteria bacterium
GTGTAGGTGTAGGCAATGATATAGCCCGGGAACGCCAGCGGCATCAACAAGGCCCAGCTGAAAAATTGTTTCCCAGGAAAAACGCAGACGCTAGTAAGCCAAGCACAACTGACTCCAATGATTAAGGTGCCTAAAGCGACTCCGAGCATCAACAACATCGAATTCAAAAGATACTCGATTAACACCGTTGACCAAAGGTGTTGCCACACTTCAGTTGATGGCATGAAGAGGAATGCGGCTATGGTGAATATGGGTAGACTGAATAATAAGGCGATAATAAGGATGCTGGGTTTCCAGCATTTTTGTAAAAATGAATCACCGCCGGTGATCGCTAGGTTCATAGAAAATTGCGCCCAAACAGACCGCATGAACAGATTGCGGGCAAAAGGAGTGGTTTGGCACGCGGCATCGGCGCTAAACTTGTCATTAGATCAGCTGGCACTCAAACGAACTAGGGGCTTTGGGTTAATGTGAATACAAACGAGGATCATAATTGTTCTCATTCGCGTTAACAACTCGAATATGACTCATTCAGAACACCAACCACTGCTAAACGACCATTCGGTTCAATGGCAGTCGATAGAAAATTATTTCGAATCGCTAGATTTCAGTGATATTGATCAGAAGAAAATAAGGCGCTTGGCTATCGCCAGTCGTTATGCCCTCGAGCTGATCCATCGAAAACCAAATTTAATCAATGGCTTACTTAAACTAGAAAAATTTCAGCTCGATCCGAACTTTCTTGCGGCTGTTGATAAGGCCCGCCTCGATAATGATCGAATAAAGCAAGAACTTAGAATCTATCGTCATCAAAAATTATTAGAAATCATCTATCTTGATGTGGTTCAAAATGTAGCTCTGCGCGAAATTTTGAGACACCTGAGTGACCTCGCTGATCTCCTTCTCGAACAAGCGATAGACGCCTGTAATGTCGCACTCGCGAAGAAACATGGGCAACCGTCAGACGAACTTGGTGAAGCGATGAACCTCAATGTCATTGCAATGGGCAAACTGGGTGGGCGTGAACTGAATTTCTCATCTGACATTGATTTGATTTTTTGTTATTCAAGCGATGGAGAATTGAAGGGTTATGGCCATCTATCTCATCAGGAGTACTTTGCTCGCTTGGCTCGCAGCGTGACTCAAGCCTTAAGCGACAACACCGCTGATGGGTTTGTTTATCGTGTTGATTTGCGTTTAAGACCCTGGGGTCAGTCTGGGCCCGTGGTACTCAGCCATGCTGCTCTCGAACACTACTATCAGTTGCATGGTCGTGAATGGGAGCAATATGCGATGGTCAAGGCGCGCGTGTTACATGCCACCAATACCGATCACGACTATTTAATGATGGTGATTAATTCATTCGTTTATCGTAAATATCACGACCATCGGGTGTTTGAGGGCTTGGCTGAACTTAAAGCTAAAATCGACCAGCAGGCTCAGGCTAATGCTATGCGCACCAACATCAAAATTGGCAATGGCGGCATTCGTGAAATTGAATTCTTTGTGCAAGCTTTTCAGATTTTAAAAGGTGGGCGAAATCATCAATTGCAAAGAACAGAGATTTTTGCCGCTTTTTCTGCTCTGGAAGAACATTCGATTGTCGACGCTGACACGATCAAACACCTGCGTGAAGCCTACTGTTTTCTGCGCCTGTTAGAAAATCGAATTCAAATGTTCGATGATCGGCAGACGCACGAATTGCCAAGTGATCTCAGCCAACAAGTTCGTATTTCAATCACCTTGGGATATGATAACTGGGATGATTTGAATCAAGAATTGGAACAACATCGCCAGCGGGTTGATCAATGTTTCAGCGAGCTTTTCAAACGACCCGATTCAGAACTGCCTAAGCTCGCGATTGACGACGCTTTCGTTGAAGAAATGGATATCGATCATCAGTGGGAAATCATCGAGCAGGCCGGATTTTCTGATACCGCAGAAATTAACCAACAATTAAACATCTTTTTGCAGTCTAAGGCATGGCGATACATGTCAGCCCGAGCCAAAATGCGTTTCAAAACCTTGCTGCCTGATTTACTGACAGCGATTAAAGTGAGTCAACAGCCGGCTACTTTATTTACCCGATTTCTACGATTTTTTTCCGCTATTGCGGGTCGAAGCGTCTATTTTGAACTGCTTTATCAAAACCCTCCCCTGTTAGCGAAGATCAGTTCTTTGTTTGATCAAAGCCCTTGGATTGCCGACGAAGTGACGCAATACCCGATCCTTCTAGAGAACTTGATTCAGACTGCTGGCCCGGAAGGATTCGATCAATCCGCCTTACTTGAGCAACTGCTAACCCAACTTCACAACGTTGAAGGCGATGTCGAGATGGAATTAGACGTTCTGCGATTATTTAAAAGAGAACAAACGCTGGTGATCGCCACGGCTGAACTTGCCGAGGAAATAAATGCCACCGATGCGGGTCGTTATCTCAGCGATTTAGCCGAAGTGCTACTAGAGGCTGTGTATCGGCTCGCCAGCCATTTGCTACAGAAGCAATATGGCAAACCCCAGTGTGTTGAAAATGATCGACTGCGTGAAGCTCACTTTGCGATCATCGGCTATGGCAAGCTCGGAGGTCACGAAATACACTATCAATCAGATCTCGATGTCATTTTCTTACACGACTCCTGCGGCAGTCAACAAATCACCAACGGCAACAAATCGATCGAGAATTCGGTTTACTTTTCTCGTTTAGCGCAAAAAATAATATCCATCACCGGCGTTCTCACCGGATCGGGCAAACTCTATGAAATCGACTCGCGTCTGCGACCCGATGGAAACTCTGGACTATTGGTTTCATCGATAAAGGCCTATCAGCGCTATCAATTGGAAAAAGCATGGACTTGGGAACATCAAGCGTTAGTGCGCGCACGGCAAGTGGCCGGCGACGTCGAAATTGAAGCGCCGTTCAATCAAATAAGAACGCAAGCCTTGGCGCTCAAAAGAGAACCTGAAAAATTACGCGCTGACATACTCGAAATGCGAGAACGCGTCTATCTCAATAAGCATCCGGGGGAACAAACTCAAATCAATTTGAAACATTGCCGCGGTGGTTTGCTTGAGATCGAATTCCTTGTGCAATATTGGGTTCTAACCCATGCAAATAGTGTTGGCTCAGCTAGTTTGAAGTCTGATAACATTGGCCTACTAAACGAGTTGTTCCGATTGAATCTGATTACCCGCGCGCAATTGAAGCTAGTTGCCATCTATCAATTTTATCATCACACGCTGCATCAACGGGTGCTGCAAAATAATGATGAAAATATCGATTCCAATTTGATCAAAAATGAAACGGCCGAAGTGATCAATTGCTGGAACGAATGTTTCGGCCTGGAGAAATAAAATGTCGATGTCCGACCGCGATGGTGTTATCTGGTATGACGGCGAAATGGTGCCTTGGCGAGATGCCACCACCCATGTGCTAACCCATACATTGCATTATGGAACGGGTTGCTTCGAAGGTGTCAGAGCCTATCAAGCGGAGCAAGGCACCGCTATCTTTGCGCTAGACGCTCATACCACGCGGCTGCTAGATTCCTGCAAGATTCTCGATATGAATATCCCCTTTGACAAGCAGCAATTGATGGAAGCACAAATTGCGGCCGTTAAAGAAAACAACCTCGACAGCGCTTATATTCGACCGATGGTCTTTTATGGCTCCGAGGGCATGGGGCTGCGCGCTGATAATCTTAAAGTACACGTCATCGTTGCCGCTTGGGAATGGGGCTCTTACCTAGGTCAAGAAGGCCTTGAAAAAGGGATTCGAATTAAGACCTCCTCATTCACTCGGCACCACCCTAACATTGCGTTGACCAAGGCAAAGGCTAACGGACAATACGTCAACTCTATGGCTGCCTTGTCTGAAGCGCTGAAAGACGGCTATGATGAAGCCTTACTGCTAGACCCCGAAGGTTACGTCGCCGAAGGAAGCGGCGAAAATATTTTCGTCATCCGTGATGGCGTGATTTACACCCCCGAGGCCACTTCAGCGTTAAACGGGATTACCCGCAAAACAATGTTTAAGCTAGCTCACGATCGAGGCCTCGAATTGGTTGAAAAACGAATTACTCGAGACGAAATTTACATTGCCGATGAAGCTTTTTTTACCGGTACGGCTGCCGAAGTAACGCCAATCGCTGAGTTCGATAACCGCCCGATAGGCGGTGGTTCTCGTGGGCCGATTACTGAAACGCTGCAAACTGACTATTTCGATTTGGTGCATGGGCGTAAGCCCAATTATCTCGACCTTCTCACTTACATTCGGTAACGATTATGGTTAACCCTGACACCGCAGCTAAACAAAAAGATTACGCCACTCCAAACGCAACCACTGCGGTAGAAGTTACGGCGGCTGACTTACCGATCCACTGCCCCGCTGAAACTTCAAGTCTGTGGGACTCGCATCCGCGGGTCTACATTCCAGTAAGCGAGAATGGCGGTGAAGCAAAATGTCCATACTGCGGCACGGCATTCAAAATTATTTAGGCAAAGTTCTGTAGGCGAAGTTTTCTAAACAAGATAAATCAGTCTACAAGAACAAGATTGCCTACTTAGCATTTTCAGTCGGCGCGAACAATCCAGGCATCGGCAATACCCATCTGCTGGCTAATTTTGAACAATGCCTTATTCGCAGCGGCGAAGGTAACAAAACCAGGCAAGACAATTCTATGTATGCGTTTGCCTCCCTGGTCAACCGAAACATGCCGCGCCGCGAAACCTTTGCCGTTAAAGTCTGCAAGCCTTGCCGCAATATTCGTCTCTTGATTAAATGAAACCAGCGCTATTTGCCAAGGGCCGCTGGTTGAAGCTAAGCCTAAATTTTTACTCAGCTCAGACTCAGTTTGCCACTGAACCAACTTTTCCACATTTGCGTCACTAATCGGCAACAGGGGTTGGCCAAAGGGCTTAAGTAAAACCTCTCCTGGTTCGTCCAGCGTCACTTTAGACTCATCGGCACTCAGCACCTCGACAACACCATCGATCAAACCAATCCGATCCTCAACGTCATTCCTTCTGATCAAAATGTCTGAGTTCACGGTTTGTGCAATCATCTTGCCGATTTTGAGCATGACTTGAGGCCTTGCCCCATCCCAATCCCCACCTTCAGCCCCTATTAAACTCGAAGAGGTAAAACGAAACGAGCCGCGCAACAACCGCACAGAAATTTCATTCGGATGGTTGCCATCAACTGAAGAGAGACTTGAGGATTCGACCAAAAATCGAGCTGATCCACCCAATCTGACCTGACTGCCATCCGGCAACTCGATTAATATACGTCCCCTATGGTCGCCGCTTCTCACCAAATCAGCGTCACGCAAGGTCTGCCCCGGAAATAAGGCCGTAATTTCGTGGTTTCTAACCAACCAAGCCGGATAGGTTAGCGAGGTGATTGTGATGGCGCCTGCCGCTATCGATGAAAAATAGGCCAGACCAATGCCCGCCACGAATTTTCCCAACAACCGCATATGGTTTCCCCTGATCCTTAGCGATGCAGCATAGCTTACTGATAATCGCCCAGTATGACATGAAAAAGATATGACAAAAAAAAGGGGGCTCGGAAATAAATTCCGAGCCCCCTTCTCAGGACTGCTTCAGGTGATAACGGTTAGCTCACTTATGCGCTAACCGCTTCGCCCTCAGCAACCGCTTTCATACTTAAGCGAATTCGACCCTGTCGATCTACTTCCAGGACTTTCACTTTGATCACATCGCCTTCCGAGAGCTTGTCACTGACGTTCTCAACCCGCTCGTCTGAAATTTGCGAAATATGAACCAAACCGTCTTTGCCTGGCAGAATGTTAACGAAAGCACCAAAGTCCATGATCTTAGCAACTTTACCTTCGTAAATAACCCCGACTTCGACTTCAGCCGTGACCTGCTCGACTCGACGTCGTGCCTCATCACCTGCCGCTTTCTCGACTGACGCAATCTTAACCATACCATCGTCATCAACTTCGATAGTGGCACCTGTTTCTTCGGTGATCGCACGAATAGTCGCACCACCTTTACCGATAACGTCACGGATTTTTTCAGGATTGATTCGAAAGGTAATCAAGCGAGGCGCATATTCGGACATCTCGTTACGACTTTCAGACAGAACCTTGCCCATCTCTTGCAAAATGTGCAAACGACCGTCTTTAGCTTGATCAAGCGCTTGCTGCATAATCTCAGTGGTAATCCCGTCGATCTTGATATCCATTTGCAAAGCACTGATACCTTCAACCGTTCCAGCCACTTTAAAGTCCATGTCGCCGAGGTGATCTTCATCACCCAAAATGTCGGACAAGATTGCAAAGTCGTCATTTTCCTTGATCAAACCCATAGCGATTCCGGCCACTGGCGCTTTCAAAGGAACGCCGGCATCCATCAATGCCAAACTGGCACCACATACGCTCGCCATCGACGAAGAACCATTTGACTCAGTAATTTCTGAAACAACGCGGATAATATATGGAAAATCTTCCATGTCCGGCATCACAGCTTGCACACCACGCTTGGCCAATCGACCATGACCAATCTCGCGGCGCTTCGGCGTACCAACACGACCCGTTTCGCCTACGCTCCATGGTGGAAAGTTATAGTGCATCATGAAGTTTTCTTTATAGGTGCCTTGAATCGCGTCGATCAATTGAGCGTCACGACCAGTGCCCAGCGTGGTGACAACCAACGATTGAGTCTCACCACGTGTGAACAACGCAGAACCGTGAGTCCTAGGTAACACACCAGTGCGAATCCGAATCGGACGAACCGTTTTGGTATCACGACCGTCAATCCGAGGCTCACCCGCAATCACACGATTACGAACAATGCTCTTCTCTAATTTTGCGATGGCAGTTCGCACGTCGCCTTCGGCAGGTGCGCTTCCTGAATCGGTAACCAACGCAGTGACAATCTCACCACGAATGTCAGAGAGTTTATTTTGGCGCTGCATTTTATCAGCAATCGAATAAGCTTCGGTGATCGCCTCAGAACCATGTTGACTGACTTGATCGGCAATCGAGCTATCGGCTACTGGCGCTTCCCAATGCCAAGCTTCGACGCCTGTTTCAGCCGCCAATTCTTCAATCGCTGTGATCGCAGTTTGCATTTGTTGATGACCAAAAATGACCGAATCCAACATCACGGATTCGGACAGACATTTGGCTTCGGATTCAACCATCAAAACAGCATTCTTGGTGCCCGCAACTACCAAGTCTAACTCTGACTCTTCGAGCTGGCTGTAGGTTGGGTTCAACAGATATTCGCCATTCACATAACCCACACGGCAAGCACCAATTGGGCCGCTGAATGGAAGTCCGGAAACCGCCAATGCCGCAGAAGTGCCGAGCATCGCAACGATGTCGGGGTCAACGTCTGGGTTCATCGAAACCACGTTAGCAACCACTTGCACTTCGTTCAAGAATCCTTTTGGAAACAACGGACGAATAGGACGATCGATCAGTCGACAGGTCAGAGTTTCTTTTTCACTCGGCCGGCCTTCGCGTTTGAAAAAACCACCTGGAATGCGACCAGCAGCATAGGTTTTTTCTTGATAATCGACCGTAAGCGGGAAGAAGCCGCGGCCAGGATCAGCCGTTTTCGAGCCGACTACAGTAACCATGACCACAGTATCGGCCATGTTCACCAGCACTGCACCGCCGGCTTGGCGAGCGATTTCTCCAGTCTCTATCGTGACTTCGTGCTGGCCGTATTGGAATGTCTTTTTAATTGGATTCACATTAATCTCACTTGCTTAGCGACGCAGACCGAGTCTGCCGATCAAATCTTTATAGCGTTGTTGATTGCTGGATTTGAGGTAGTCGAGTAGGTTACGGCGTTGGTTGACCATCTTCAATAATCCGCGACGTGAATGGTGGTCATGGATATGCTTTTTAAAATGTTCCGTTAGGTGGCTAATCTGATGGGATAATAATGCCACTTGAACTTCAGGTGATCCGGTATCACCATTTTTTTGCTGGTAATCAACAACGATAGCAGCTTTCTGCTCAGCTGACATTGACATGAATAACCCTCGTAGGCCGAAAAAGGCGAGTATTCTACCCATCAGAGCAAGTGGTAACAAGGACTTTCAGCGGTTTCTACAAGGGAAATGCCAAAGGTCAATATCAACCGAATTAACTTGCTGTATTCATTAGCCTTTTTGACTTCAACAGGCCTTCATCGGTAACTTCGCCTAAGCCCAAAAAACGCCCACCGCTCAGAATTAGCTGATAAATACCGGCGGTTGATACGGTCGCCGGGGCGAAACGCTTTCCATGACAAATATCAATCGCCTCAGATGAGGACAATTCGAGCACTGGAAATCGGCTTAAAGCAGCCGTCACCGGCAAAATTGGCGCACTAGGCTCCGACGGGTCTTTGCTGACCTGCGCTTCCAGTGCCTCCAAGGAAATTGAGTCTTGCTCACCAAACGAAGCAGCTTGAGTTCTGCGCAACGCCCTCAGATGAGCACCACAACCTAAGGCGGCGCCAATATCTTCGGCCAACACGCGTATATAGGTGCCTTTAGAGCAACGAACCTCTATGTCTAGTTGCTGATCCCCATAAGCGCACAGGGCGATCTCATAAACCGTTATTTTGCGCGCCTCACGTTCGACCTGGAGACCTTTGCGAGCCAGTTTATAGAGCGGGACACCCTCTCGCTTAAGCGCTGAATACATCGGTGGTATCTGCGAAGATTCTCCCTCAAACTGTCGCAATACGGCTTCTATTTTTGCTAGATCAACGTCCACCGGCTTGGTCTCTAGCACCTCGCCTTCTGCGTCACCGGTAGTTGTGGTTTTGCCTAACTGACAGCTAGCGAGATAAGTCTTGTCGGCGCTCAGCAGGTAATCTGAAAAACGCGTGGCTTGGCCTAATGAAATCGGTAACACACCGCTAGCAAGCGGATCTAGACTGCCGCAGTGACCTGCTTTTCGCGCATTAAGGTGCTTTTTAACTCGCTGCAGAGCACGATTCGACGACAACCCCAACGGTTTGTCGAGAATCAAGAAACCATCGATTTCGAGATCGCGGTTTGGCGCCTGTTTCGCGCTCATTAACGGTCCGCTTTCGCCTTATCGGTAGCAACCACTGAATCGATCAACTCAGAAAGTTGTCGACCCCGTATATCAGTATCATCGTATACGAAACTGAGTTTAGGGGTAATTCGCGCCTTCAATGCCTTGCCGATTGCTCGCTGCAAGAAACCGCTAGCCCGATTGAGCGCCTGCAAGGTTGGTGCCGCATCGGTTTCATCGAGAACGCTAAAGAACACGCGTGCGTGGGACAGGTCCTTGCTGACTTCTACGTCCAGTATGCTCGGCGCTGAAATCCCGGGGTCTTTCAAACCGTGCAGCACTAAACTCGCCAGCTCGCGTTGAATTTGTGCAGCAAAGCGGTCACTTCGTGGGAAATCTTTTGGCATAACTCGACTCCGTTAATCGAGCGTACGAGCTACTTCAATTCGCTCGAACACTTCTATCTGGTCACCCGCTCTAACATCGTTGTAGTTTTTCACCGCAATGCCGCATTCGGTGCCCATTCGAACTTCTTCAACGTTATCCTTAAAGCGACGCAATGACTCGAGTTCGCCCTCATAGATAACCACGTTATCACGCAGCACACGAATCGGCTGACCTTTACGGACCACGCCCTCGATGACCATGGAGCCAGCCACGTCGCCAAACTTCGGCGAGCGGAAAACGTCCTTAACCGAAGCCAGTCCGATGATGTTCTCTTGAGACTCTGGCGCCAACATGCCGGACATCATTGCTTTGATGTCATCGATGATGTCATAAATAACGCTGTAGTAACGAATATCGATGCCGTAATCGCCCGCAATCCGTTTGGCCGCTGCGTCTGCACGCACATTGAAGCCTACCACCACCGCGTGCGAAGCTGCGGCAAGATTAATGTCTGACTCGTTAATTCCCCCGACACCAGTCGAAATCAGTCTAGCGCGCACCTCGTCGGTTGATAACTTCAGCAAAGACTCTCGAATCGCTTCCGAGCTGCCCTGCACGTCGGCCTTGATCAGCACATTGATTTCAGACACCTCGCCCTCTTCCATCCGCTCGAAAATGGCCTGCATTTTCGCCTTTTGCTGATCAGCCAGTTTACTTTCACGAATCTTGGCCTCTCGAGTGGACGCAAATTCGCGCGCCTTGCGCTCATTATCGACCACAAACACTTCATCACCTGCATTCGGCACACTCGACAATCCGAGCACCACTACAGGAATTGATGGGCCTGCCGTTTTGATCTTATTGGCTGATTCGTCATACATCGCACGCACTCGACCATACTGAGTGCCCGCCAGCAACATTTGCCCCTGCTGGAGCAAACCTGATTGAACTAAAACGGTTGCCACCGGACCGCGACCTTTGTCGAGCGACGCCTCAACCACAACGCCTTTGGCGTTACCCTTATCGACCGCGCGAAGTTCGAGAACTTCGGATTGCAACAAGATCGCATCGAGCAAACTATCAACGCCTTCGCCGGTAATCGCTGAAACGTTGACGAACATATTTTCGCCACCATATTCCTCGGGAATGACTTGCAATGCCGACAACTCGTTCTTAACACGATCAGGATCCGCGTCTTCTTTATCAATTTTGTTAACCGCAACCACCACTGGCACCCCGGCCGCAGCCGCATGATCAATCGCCTCTTTGGTTTGAGGCATCACGCCATCATCTGCCGCGACCACCAGAACCACAATATCAGTGGCCTGTGCACCTCGAGCTCGCATCGCCGAAAACGCTGCGTGGCCGGGGGTGTCGAGAAAAGTAATCATGCCCTTGTCTGTCTCGACATGATAGGCACCGATGTGCTGAGTAATTCCGCCCGCTTCGCCTGACGTCACTCTGGATTTACGAATAAAGTCTAGCAACGAGGTCTTGCCATGATCGACATGGCCCATGATGGTTACCACCGGGGCACGGGTGACTTTGTCTTCGCCGATCTGCTCGGCGGTGGCCACTAACTGTCGCTCGAAATCATCATCACTCGCGGCGGCAACAACCTTGTGACCGAGTTCTTCGACGACCAGCGTCGCAGTGTCACGATCTAGAATTTCATTGATCGTCGCCATGGTGCCCATTTGCATCAAAGTCTTGATCACATCGCCGACTTTGATTGCCATACGCTGAGACAGCTCGGCGACCGAGATCGCTTCTGGAATTTCAACGCTTCTAACAACCGGTGCAGTCGGCTTTACGAATTCATGCTGTCGCGTGAAGTCGTGAACCTGTTTCTGTCCCTTCTTAAATTTTTGCTTGCGATTTGGTTGGTGCGCAGACTCTTTAACATGCAATTCCTTGCGGCCATAGCGAGTCTGATGCTTATCTTCATGCTTTCCTTTTCCTGTTTTTTCTGACGTCATCGCCGCCGCACTAGCGGCTGCTGCTTGCTCAAGTGCCAACCGCGCGGCTTCTTCTGCGGCTTTAACCGCTAGGGCTTCAGCTTGTTGTTGGAGAATTACTCTCTGCGCTGCTTCAACCTCTTGCAGACTCCTCTCATAGGCTTTCTTTTCAGCCACAGCCAAAACAGCCGCTACCTCAGCCTGCTTAGCTTCATCAACTTGCGCTTGCGCCACCGCTTCAACTTCACGCACCTCGGCCTCGGCTTTCTCTTCATCTGACCTGACACTGGCTTCGACTTCCGCGACAGCTTCCTCTTGCTGCTTGACCTCTTCCGCTTCAACGTCCACTCGACGCACGTAGGTTCGCTTCTTGCGCACCTCGACACTAATTGTTTTAGTTGTCGCATTGCGGCCAGAGGTGCCAGAGACCTTCAGCTCGCCCTTACTCTTGCGCCGCAGGGTTATTTTTTTCGGCCCGCTATCATCATCCTTGCCATGGCTATTACGCAATGACTCCAACAGTTTCAGCTTATCTTCATCAGAAATCGGATCATTCTCACCGCCGACTTCAACGCCCGCAGTTTTTAATTGATCCAGCAACTTGTCGATTCCGATGCCGATGACCTCGGAGAGTTGCTTTGCTGTTACGTTTGCCATAATTTTCGCTCGTTTTACCGTTGCCCGTGCTGCTTCAGTTCTTCTTTATTCCGCTTTTGCTGCTTCAGCTTCCGCAAACCATGGCTCACGGGCTTTCATAATTAATTTGCCAGCAAATTCAGCGTCGATTCCGCCAATCTCTTCCAATTCATCGGTCGATTGTTCGGCCAATTCTTCCATCGTGCAAATCCCTGCTCGTGAAAGTGTCAGCGCCAACTCGTTGGTCATCAACTCCATATTTAACAAGTCATCCTGAGGCTCACCGGCTTCGGCGGTTTCTTCTCGAGCAATCGCCATCGTCAACAAAGCATCGCGCGCACGACCGCGCAACTCCTGCACAATTTCTTCATCAAAATCGTTGATTTCACTGAGTTCAGCTTCGGGAATATAGGCAACTTCGTCGATCGTAGTCAGGCCTTCTTGCACCAGAATAATCGCGACTTCCTCATCCACATCCAATTGAGACATAAAGTTCTCGACCAGCTGGCGTGACTCACCTTCAGATTTCTCTTCTGCCGATGATTCGTCCATCACGTTCAGAATCCAACCGGTTAACTGGCTTGCCAATTTGATGTTCTGCCCACCTCGCCCTATCGCCTGCGAGAGTTTCTCTTCGGGCACGGCTATATCCATAGAATTCGTTTCTTCGTCGATCACGATCGAAGTGACCTCAGCCGGAGACATCGCATTGACCGCAAATTGAGCGGGGTTTTCGTCCCATAAAATGATATCAACGCGCTCACCCGCCAGTTCATTGGACACCGACTGCACTCTTGAACCGCGCATTCCAACGCAAGCACCCACTGGATCCATTCGCGGATCGTTGCTCTTTACCGCAATTTTGGCGCGCATTCCTGGATCACGCGCAGCCGATATAATTTCGATCAGGCCTTGACCGACTTCCGGAACTTCGAGTTTGAATAACTCGATCAAAAACTCTGACATTGTTCGGCTAATAAAGAGTTGAGGGCCTCGAACTTCGGAAACAATTTTATACAAATAACCGCGAACTCGATCACCCGGGCGCACTGACTCGCGTGGAATCATTTCTTCGCGCGGAATAAACCCCTCAGCATTGTCACCTAAGTCGACATAAACATTGCCACGTTCCACCCGCTTGACTTGACCCATCACCAGTGAACCTTCGCGATCCGTGTAAGCGTCTATAACCTTGCGGCGCTCGGCTTCACGAACTTTCTGCACGATGACTTGTTTAGCCGTTTGAGCCGCGATTCGCCCAAACTCAACCGAATCAATTGGCTCTTCGACAAAATCACCTAACTGGATCTCTGGCTGATCCATCTGCGCCGCTTCCAAGGTGATTTGACGCAATGGCTCTTCAAGCCCACCGGTTTCACCTGGTTCAGCCACTTCCCATCGACGGTAAGTGTCATAGTCACCGGTTTGTCGATCGATATCGACACGAACTTCAATTTCCATTTGATGTTTCTTACGCGTAGCAGAAGCCAAAGCCGCCTCTATCGCCTCAAAAATCACTTCACGCTCGACACCTTTTTCATTAGATACCGTGTCTGCAACCAACAAAATTTCTTTGTTTTCCATTTTTGATACTCGTAAAATTTACCGAAACAGCCCGCCTTAGCGAGCAAACCGAAGATCTATTTCAATCTTTCACCGATCAAATTTGCCTTTGCAATATCTGCAAAAGCTAACTCAAAAGGCTGACCATCAACCTCTATCACTATCGTTGAGGCATCAATCGCACCTTGCAATTGACCCATAAAATTCTTCCGTCCATCAAGAGCCACCGCCAGCTTTATTTTCGCCATTTGGCCGCTGAACCGATCATAGTCCTCGAGTTTGAACAATGGCCTATCAAGCCCTGGCGACGATATCTCGAGATCGTAAGCCTGTTGAATAGGCTCCTCAACATCAAGAATGCCACTGATTTGATGGCTTATCGCCGCGCAATCTTCGAGGTCAACACCCGCTTCACGATCGATAAAGACCCTTAACGTGCCGTGCCCACCGCCGCGCTGAAATTCCATTCCAACTAATTCGTAACCCATGGCAACCACCACCGGTTCGAACAGATGTGTTAAATCTTGCATCAATTCGTCTCAAAAAAACCAATAAAAAAGGCCCATAAGGGCCTTCTTTGTCAACTGGCATCCGCCGATCAAGCAATCTGCTGGCTCTGCGGCCTCGGGCTCGTTGTTACTACCCGAGCGGGTCGAGGCCGAGAAGTATACTCCTATTAAAGCAAACTTAACAATAGCGTCGCCGTGTTGCTTTTATCAGCCCTAATTGCTTCGCCGAGATGGGAGTGAATCTAACTCCGACCATACGGACTGGGCCGCGCAGACCTAATAGCTTCAGACCCACTCACTTAAAAAGCAACCATCATAATGTCACAGAACC
>CBDTWQ010000020.1:0-14095 GCA_965364115.1 uncultured Gammaproteobacteria bacterium
CTTACCTTGCCGCTGCTAGCGCCTGTTCGATATCGGCGATGATGTCATTGACGTTTTCGATGCCGATTGATAGCCGCACCAGATCGGGAGTGACACCCGATGCCGCCAGTTCTTCATCGTTCAATTGGCGATGGGTGGTTGAAGCGGGGTGGCAGGCCAGCGATTTGGCATCGCCGATATTGACCAGTCGGGTAATCAGCTGCAGGGCGTCGATGAAGCGGGTGCCGGCTTCGACCCCGCCCTTGATGCCGAAAGACAAGATGCCGGAAGCCTTGCCGCCGAGATATTTGTCAGCCAGCGCCTTGTAAGGGCTGCTTTCGAGGCCTGCATAGCGCACCCATTCGATGCTTGAATGGTTTTCTAAGTGTTGCGCTATGGTCAATGCATTCTCGCAGATTCGGTCCATCCGCAGTGGCAGGGTTTCGAGGCCTTGCAGCGCGAGAAAGGTGTTCATCGGTGCTAATGCGGCACCCATGTTGCGTAACGGCACCACTCGGGCGCGAAGAATGTAAGGTGGCAGTCCGGTTTCGGTAAAAACCACGCCATGATAGGACTCATCGGGTTGATTCATCCGCTTGAAACGCTCTTTGTTCGCAACCCAGTCGAAATTATTCGAGTCGACGATCATGCCGCCGATGATGGTGCCATGACCACCAATATATTTGGTCAGCGAGTGAACCACGATGTCGGCGCCGTGTTCGATCGGGCGGCATAGATAGGGCGAAGGCACGGTATTGTCGACGATCAGCGGCAGGCCATGGGCATGCGCAATTTCGGCGGCCTTTTCGATGTCGATTATATTGCCCGCCGGATTGCCCATTGATTCACAGTAAACCGCTTTGGTTCGGCCATCGACTAGTGCCGCCATGCCCTCAAGATTGTTGGGGTCGGCAAAACGCACTTCGATCCCCATCTGTGGAAAGGTGTGCGCGAACAGGTTGTAGGTTCCGCCATAAAGCGTGGACATACTGATGAAGTTGTCGCCTGCTTCGGCAATCGTTTGGATCGAGTAAGTGGTGGCCGCTTGGCCCGAAGCCAGCGCCAGCCCGGCGACGCCGGATTCCATGTCAGCAACGCGCTTTTCAATCACGTCATTGGTCGGGTTCATGATGCGGGAATAAATATTGCCAAGCACCGCAAGGTTGAACAGATCAGCGCCGTGCTGAGTGTTGTCGAAGGCGAAGGCGGTCGTTTGGTAGATAGGCACCGCAACGGCGTTGGTGGTTGGGTCAGGTGAGTAACCTGAATGGATTGCTTTGGTTTCGATTTCCATGAAATTATCCTTATGTTTTTTATGCGATAGTGACATCGCAGGAGGTTGTGTGATTGTGATTCCAATTTATACACATTCACAAATCCGCTGCAAGCAATGCTTGGCTGTGTTGAATGCGCCATTGACTTAACTTTTGCCGACTTTGTGATGGCTTTCGCTTTGCCCGCGATTCATAGGCTTGCTATTCTACCCGCCTTCATTTTCATGGATCATTAATGAGCCGCTACTCTATTTTCTCGCTTGCGCGCAATGCGGTCAGTTATCACCAGAACTGGTCGGCAGCCTGGCGCAGCCCAGAGCCCAAGAAAGAATATGATGCGCTGATTATCGGCGGCGGCGGTCATGGCTTGGCAACGGCTTATTACTTGGCTAAAGAACATGGCATCACCAATGTCGCGGTGATCGAAAAGGGCTGGCTCGGCGGTGGCAACACCGGCCGTAACACCACCATCGTGCGGTCGAATTACCTCTGGGATGAATCCGCACATCTGTATGAAAAGTCGATGCAACTCTGGGAAGGCTTGAGCCAGGAAATCAATTACAACGTGATGTTCAGCCAGCGCGGAGTCTACAATCTCGGCCACACCTTGCAAGACATGCGTGATATTCATCGGCGAGTTAATGCCAATCGGTTGAATGGCATCGACGGCCATGTGGTCACGCCGGCCGAAATCAAGCAGGCGATCCCGGAAATCAATATCGATCAGAACTGCCGTTACCCGATTCTTGGCTCGTCATTCCAACCACGCGGAGGCGTCGCCCGTCACGATGCGGTCGCCTGGGGTTTTGCCCGCGCGGCAGATCGTTGTGGCGTCGATATCATTCAAAACTGCGAAGTCACCGGCATTGTGCAACAAGATGGCGCGGTCACAGGGGTGGAAACCACCCGTGGGACGATTAAGGCGAAGAAGGTTGGCGTGGTGGTGGCCGGGCATTGCTCGGTGCTCGCAGAGATGGCCGGTTTTCGCCTGCCGATCGAGAGTCATCCATTACAGGCACTGGTCTCCGAGCCGGTCAAACCGATTATCAACACCGTGATAATGTCGAATGCGGTGCATGGTTATATCAGTCAGTCAGACAAAGGCGATCTGGTCATCGGCGCCGGCATCGATAGCTACAACGGTTACGGTCAACGGGGTAGTTTTGCTGGCATCGAGCACACGGTCGCCGCGATTTGTGAATTGTTCCCCTACTTTCGGCGAGTGCGGATGAATCGGCAGTGGGGCGGCATTGTCGACACCACCCCGGATGCTTGCCCGATCATCGGCAACACGTCGGTCAAGGGGCTTTACTTTAACTGTGGCTGGGGAACCGGGGGCTTCAAAGCAACGCCTGGGTCAGGATGGGTTTTCGCCCACAATCTTGCCACCGGTCAACCGCATGAACTGAACCGACCTTTCGCGCTTGAGCGTTTTGTCAGCGGTCACTTGATCGACGAACATGGTGCTGCCGGTGTGGCGCATTAGAGGGGAAGGCTTATGTTGTTGATCGAATGTCCTTGGTGTGGCGTGCGCGATGAAAGCGAATTTTCTCATGCCGGTGAGGCGCATATTTCGCGTCCGCGGGCGACCGAAAAAATGAGCGATGTCGAATGGGCGGATTATCTGTTTATGCGCAAAAATCCGAAAGGCTTACATCGTGAACAATGGCTGCATGCCGCGGGTTGCCGACGTTATTTCAACGTTGAGCGCGATACCGTGAGTTATAAAATCAAAGGCAGTTATAAGATCGGCGAAACCGCACCGAGTGAGGTTCAGTCTTGAGCCAGCAACAGCGCAGTGCGAGCGGTGGGCGGATTGATCGCGATCAGCCGATTAATTTCAGCTTTAACGGCAAGCGATACACCGGTTTCGCGGGCGACAGCCTGTGCTCAGCGTTGTTAGCCAATGGCGTGCATCTGGTCGGCCGTAGTTGGAAATATCACCGTCCGCGCGGCATCATCAGCGCCGGTGCCGAAGAGCCCAATGCGCTGTTCCAGTTGGAAAAGGGTGCACGCACCATCCCCAATGCGCGCGGCACCCAGGTCGAGTTATATCAAGACTTGATTGCTACCAGCGTTAACTGCTGGCCCAACCTGAATTTTGATTTGTTGTCGATCAACAGCCGCTTCGCGCGCTTGATGCCGGCCGGGTTTTATTACAAAACCTTCATGTGGCCGAGAAGCATGTGGCTGAAATACGAGCATTTCATTCGCAAGGCTTCGGGCCTTGGCGAAGCGCCGCGTGAGAACGATCCGGATCGTTACTTGCACTGTCATCGTCACTGCGATTTGCTGGTGGTTGGCGGCGGTGTTGCTGGTTTGTCAGCGGCATTAGCGGCGGGCCGGACTGGCGCGCGGGTGATTTTAGCCGATGAGCAAGCCGAGTTAGGAGGATTGACGCTCGCCAGCAAAACTCAGATCGACGGCGCTGATGCAAGCGAATGGATTGCCAGCGCCTTAGCTGAGTTGGCCGCGATGCCGGAAGTCACGGTGTTGCCGCGCAGCACCGTGTTTGGCTATCACGATTACAATTTTCTGACTATTAATCAGCGTCTTAGCGATCATCTTCCGTTGGCCGAGCGCCCACTCGAACGCGAACGGTTGTGGCAAATCCGGGCGCATCAGGTGGTGCTCGCAAGCGGTGCTGCCGAACGGCCGCTGGTGTTTGCCAACAATGATCGCCCGGGCATCATGCTGGCCTCCGCGGTGTCGACCTACGCCAACCGCTATGCGGTCAAGTCGGGCCGTCGCGCAGTGATTTTCACCAATAACGATAGTGCGTATCAAACCGCGTTAGATTTAAAGTCAGCCGAGGTGGATGTCGTCGCAGTGATTGACGCGCGGCGAGAGTCGGCCAGCGAGATTGCAAACACCGTGCGCAACGCGGGAATCGATGTGATCAACGGCAGTGCGGTGGTTGATACCCATGGTGGCAAACATTTGCGTTCGATAGGTGTAATGCAATTATCCGAAGACGGTAAGTCAGTGGCTGGTAAGGTGAAAACCTTACGCTGTGACTTATTGGCGGTGTCCGGTGGCTGGAGCCCGGTGGTGCATTTGAATGCCCAATCGGGTGCTCGCCCAGAATGGGATGATAGTGCCGCGATGTTTCGGCCCGGCAAACCCACTCAAGCACAATATTCGGTCGGCGGGGCCAATGGCACGCTTGGTCTGCAAGGTGCGTTGACTGAAGGCAATCAAGGCGGCCTTGACGCAGCTAAAGCCTGCGGATTCAAGGGTAATTCGAGCGCAGCCGAAACCCATACGGCGAAAACCGAAGCTATTATGCCGCTGTGGGAAGTGCCCTCGGTTTATCCGCCAGGGCAGGGGCCGAAGGCATTCGTCGACTTACAAAATGATGTTGGCAGCGCAGATATTCGCTTGGCGACTCGTGAAGGCTATCAATCGGTTGAGCACGTCAAACGCTACACGGCGATGGGGTTTGGCACCGATCAAGGCAAATTAGGTAACATTAACGGAATGGGAATTTTGGCGCAAACGCTAGGCCAAAGCATCGCCGAGACCGGCACCACCACGTATCGACCCAACTACACGCCGGTCAGCTTCGGCGCCATCGCCGGGCCGAATTTGGGTGATCAGCTGTTTGATCCGGTGCGCAAGACGGCAATGCATGGCTGGCATCAAGAAAACGGCGCCGAGTTTGAGGATGTCGGCCAATGGAAGCGCCCCTGGTATTACCCGCATGAAGGTGAAAGCCTGCAGCAGGCGGTCGATCGCGAGTGCCTCGCCACGCGTGAAAGTGTTGGCATTCTGGATGCTTCAACCCTCGGCAAAATCGAAATCAAAGGCACGGATTCGGCCAAGTTTCTCGAGATGATCTACACCAACAACTGGCTGAAACTAGAGGTCGGCAAAGGTCGATACGGTTTTATGCTGGGTGAAGATGGAATGGTGATGGACGATGGGGTTACCGTCCGCTTGGCTAAAGACCACTTCTTTATGCACACCACTACGGGTGGTGCTGCAGATGTGCTCGCATGGATGGAGCGCTGGCTGCAAACCGAATGGCCGGAGATGAAGGTCTATCTAACCTCGGTGACCGATCATTGGGCGACCGCTGCGGTGGTGGGTCCGAAGAGTCGGAAAGTGGTTGCAGCCGCTTGTGATGAGATCGATTTTTCTGCCGATAAATTTCCGTTTATGGCCACTAGAAGCGGGCTGATCGGCGATGTTGAGTGTCGCGTGAATCGAATCAGTTTTTCTGGTGAACTAGCTTATGAAGTTAACATTCCCGCTAACCACGGTCGTTTCATGTGGGAGAAACTGATGCAGGCTGGCGCCGAGTTTAAGATTACGCCTTATGGCACCGAGACGATGCACGTGTTGCGTGCTGAAAAAGGTTACGTGATTGTGGGCCAAGACACCGATGGCTCGGTCACTGTGGATGACTTGGGTGCGGGCTGGGCGTTATCGAAGACCAAGAAGGATTTCATCGGCAAACGCTCTTTGCTCCGGCCCGACACATCGCGAGGTGATCGCAAGCAACTGGTCGGACTGTTAACCGAGGATCCAAAAACGGTGATTCCTGAAGGCGCTCAACTGGTGGACGACCCCCGCAGTCCTAAGCCGGTGCCGATGGTAGGTCATGTCAGTTCCAGTTACTTTAGCGCTTGCTGTGGCCATTCGATTGCACTCGCGTTGGTCAAAGGTGGTCATCAGCGAATCGGTGAAACGGTTTATGCGCCGCTCGCCAGTGGTCGTGTGATTGAGGCTAAGATTAGCGAGCCGGTGTTTTATGACAAGGATGGGAGCAAGCCAAATGTCTGACTTGTTTCAACAACAAAGCCCATTGGTGCAAATTGATCTGGCAGCGGCCAAAGGCGGCGCGCCGCTGATCGAAGAAAAAGCTTTTCTCGGTTTTTTGAATCTTCGCTGTAATCCAAAAAGCACTAAGTTTCTGGCAGGCCTACTCAAGGTGCTCGAATGTGAGCCCCCTCGAAGCGCTAACAGCGTGATCGACGCGGGGGTTAATCGTATTTATTGGCTGGGCCCAAACGAATGGTTAGTCGTAACCCCGACCGGTCAACAACTTGAGCTTAAGCAACGTTTAGAAAAGGCGCTTAAAGGCGTGTTTCATTCGGTGGTGGATAATTCCAGCGGGATGACTTTGTTGCAGATAAGCGGCGAAAATGCGGCCGCGCTGTTAGCCACCGATTGTCCGTTTGATCTTCACCCAAACGCCTTTAAAACCGGTCAGTGCGCGCAGACACGGCTCGCAAAAGCGGGGATGATCGTGTCACCGCTAAACGATAACAAAGGCTTCGAATTGATTATTCGGCGCAGTTTTGCCGATTACTTGCTGCTTTGGTTGCAGCAGGCGGCGGTCGAATTTGAATAGCCTTCGACGGCCTTCCCAAAGTTCGACTGGTTTTATGCGCTAACTGAACTGGTCCCAACAGTTTGGCAATGGCTCTTAGGTTATGACTCATAGGTGGTAACTTATGAGTACAGACCAATTAGCAATGGTTTCGAGCGAATAGAATTTAGATTGTGGCGTCGATTGGTGATTTGCGTGATCACCGCTCATGCGGCAAGATTGCGGCGCTCCGTGCAGAGGTTAATTTAGATTCGAAATGTATTACGGTGAAAAACTCAATAGTATCAGTCATTTGGTTGGAGCAGTCCTAGCGCTGGTGGGGCTGGGTTCGTTGCTGACGGTTGCGATTCAATCACGCGATCCTTGGATCATCAGCAGTTTCAGCGTGTTCGGGGTTTCGCTGGTGTTGCTCTATACCATGTCGACTCTGTACCACAGCTTTCAACTGGCGAAACTCAAACGTTTATTCAAACTTTTCGATCACATCGCGATTTATCTGCTGATCGCCGGAACCTACACCCCATACATGTTGGTCAGCTTGCGCGACGGCAATGGCGTTTTAATTCTCGGGCTGATTTGGACGCTCGCGGCGATTGGCATTGCGAGCGAAATATTCCTCTCCGGTCGCGCAGTCAAAATCGGTCAAATGATCATCTATCTCAGTATGGGTTGGGCCTGCGCGTTTGATTTTGAAGGGCTCAAAGCGGTGGTCCCTGAAGTCGGCATGCTTTGGTTGACCCTAGGGGGGATGGCCTACACCGTGGGGGTCATATTTTACCTCCTCGATGCGGCTAAAAAGCTGAGCCACGCTCACGGCATCTGGCATTTTTTTGTGCTCGCCGGCAGCGCTTGCCATTTCATTTCAGTGATTGGCTATATTCACTGAGTGGCAGCCATCTCTCTCATCCGCCATCTCTCATTTTGCAAGGGATGCACTTTTCATGAAGTCCGCAAATTTAAGATGCGAATAGCTCGGCGTCATTCAAATGTTGCGTGATTACTGGCAGTTCGCTCGCGCTAACACTCGTTTTATCGGTTTTGGTTTTCTCTTGGCGTTCCTTTCCAGTGCGGGTCAAACCTATTTTATCGGCGTGTTTGGCGCCAGCATTCAAGCTGAGTTCGGTCTTGATTCGGGTAGCTGGGGGCGAACTTACATGGTGGGCACTTTAGCTTCGGCATTTTTGATCAATTGGAGTGGTTCGCTGATTGACCGCGTTGATCTGCGATATTTCACTGCTAGTGTGCTTTTAGGGTTGGCTCTGGCTTGTTGGTTTATCGCCTCTGTGAGTTCAGTGTGGATGCTGATTTTTGCGATTTTTGGATTGCGCCATTTTGGTCAGGGTCTGACCAGCCATGCCGGCATTACCTCAATGGCGCGTTACCATAAAGCGGACCGTGGCAAAGCGATTGCGCTGGCGGCCATCGGTTATGCGGTTGGCGAGGCGTTGTTACCTGTGGTTGGATTATTGGCCAGCCAAGTTTGGGGCTGGCGCGATACTTTTAGGCTGGTTGGTTTGATGGTTTTACTCTTAACCCCTTGTGCTTTGTGGCTGTTGAGAGGGCATCGCGAGCGTCATGCCGCGCACCATGCTGAGCTTGAAATAAAAAGGGATCTAGACCCGCGGAATGAAGACTATTCACGCCGACAAGTGCTGTCTGAAGGACGGTTTTACATGATGCTGCCGGCGATGATCGCGCCTTCAATGATTGGCACGGCCTTGTTCTTCTTCCCTGCAGAAATTGCCGAGGCCAAAGGTTGGAGCAGCATTTGGATCACCGGTCATTATTGGCTCTTCTCGGTGGTTTCGGTCACCGTCACGATTTACTCTGGGGTATGGATCGATCGCTATAGCGCGCGTCGTGTGGTGCCGTTCTTTCTGCTGCCGTTAGCTTTGGCGCTGGTGGTGGTTAATCTCTCAGACCACATTGCGTTTATCTGGCCGTACATGATCTTCCAGGCGCTGACATCGGGTCTTTATTTCACCGGGCTGAGCGCACTCTGGGCCGAACTCTACGGTGCTCGCTTTCTCGGTTCGATTAAATCGATGACCAATGCGGTGATGGTTTTCGCCTCGGCGCTGGGGCCAGCTCTTGTCGGTTCATTGCTGGACTTGGGGGTTTCTTTTAGTGCCATCAGTTGGGCGCTGGCCGTGTTTTGTTTGGTCGCAACCGCAATGCTTTGGCGAACGCTGCAACCAAAGTGGGATCAACCCCGAGAGGGGTTAGGCCACTAAATTGAATTGAGAGTCGTACTTAAGGCTTGATCCAGTTTTTCGACTATTTCCTCGATATGTTCTTTCTCGATAGTGAATGGAGGTGCCAGCAAGACGTGGTCGCCATGTTGCCCGTCGATGGTGCCGCTCATCGGGTAACAAATCAAACCCGCTTCAAAGGTGGCTTTCTTGAAACGTTGGCTAAGTCCAATTTGCGCTGAAAAAGGTGCTTTGAAGTCACGATCTTCAACGAATTCGAGTCCGAGGAAAAGGCCGCGTCCTCGAATGTCGCCAACATGTCTATGCTGGCCAAATTTGTCTTCTAAGGCTTGCTGCAAGAGTGCGCCCTGGCTTTGTACCCGTTCCAATAGATTGCCCTGAATGATTTCGTTAACCACTGCGCGACCAGCAGCGCAGGCTACGGGATGGCCCAGATAGGTGTGCCCATGTTGAAAAAAGCCGGAGCCGGATTCGATCGCCTGATAAATTTCAGCGGTGCACAGGGTCGCTCCAATTGGCTGATAGCCAGCGCCGAGACCTTTAGCAATGGTCATGATGTCCGGCGCGATTCCCTCTTGGTCGCAAGCATATAGGCTGCCGGTGCGCCCCATACCGCACATCACTTCGTCGAGAATGAGTAGCACACCATATTGATCACAGATTTCGCGGATGCGCTTAAAATATCCGTCGACCGCGGGCACCGCGCCAAGCGTCGCGCCGACTACCGGCTCCGCAATAAATGCCATCACCTGCTTCTCACCGAGGCGTTGTATCTCGGTTTCGAGTTCGTTGGCCATGCGCTGGCCATAGTCAAACAGTTCTTCGCCCATCTCCTGACCTCGATAAGCGTAGCAAGGCGAAATAAAGCTGGTTTCGATCAATAACGGGGCAAACGGTTGGCGGCGCCATTGATTGCCACCAGCGGCCAATGCGCCCAGCGTGTTGCCATGGTAAGACTGACGCCGGGAAATGATTCGATGCCGTTCGGGTTGACCGATTTCGATGTAATACTGGCGCGCCAGTTTGAGTGCGGCCTCAACGGCTTCTGAACCACCTGAGACGAAATAAACTCGATCGAGTGTGCCGGGTGCGTGTTCGATTAAAAGCTCTGCCAATTCTTCGGCAGGTTGACTGGTAAAGAATCCGGTGTGGGCAAATTCAAGATGATCTAATTGCCTTTTTATCGCCGTGTTGATGCGAAAATTGACATGGCCGAGGCAGGAGACCGCGGCGCCACCAGACGCATCTAAGTAGCGCTTATTGTTGTGATCAATGATGTACACGCCGTCGCCTTGAGTAGCGAGCGGTGGATTCGATTTGCAGTGCCTTGGAAACACCTTACTCATAAGTCATTATGCTCTTTCAGTGGTGACGAAGTCTGTCGCCGAGTGGGTCATACGCAGACTTCTTTGAGACGTAGGCAGAATTCTGACGGCCCGCAATATCGACGTCAACCCTAAGCCCTTCGAGTTCGGCTTCAACTTGGCCATCAATCAATCCAATCGCCACTGGCTTACCGAGCCGATGGCCGAAAGCGGCAGAGGTTGTTTTGCCAATAATTTTATTCTGATAGTAAACGGGTTCATTGCCTAGTGGATAAGTGTCGGTTGAATTAAATAAAATGCTGATCACTTGACTGCTTGGCTTCTTTTTACGGCGCTTGAGTAGGGCAGATTTTCCGATAAAGTTACTGCTCCAGTCGAGGGTGAATTCGAGTCCGGTCTGAAAGGGGTCTAGGTCGCTATCGAGATCATGACCAAAGGCGAGGTATCGCTTTTCAATTCGCATTGAAGTCATCGCAAATAATCCGGCTGGCCTCGCAGCTTGAGCCTGTAATTGCTGATAGAGGGTGGCCGCATCTTGCGTACGACAGGTTAATTCATATCCCAATTCACCGACGTAGGAAATTCTAACCACTTCAGTTTCAACGCCTGCCAGGGTTTGGCGATAGTGTCCGAAATAGTTCAGCTGAGTAATCTCGGTTGCGCCTAATTGGATCAGGATTGAGATTGATTTTGGCCCCATTAAGCCAAGCACCGCGTAGTCATCTGTCACGTCTTTGAGATCTACTTGCTCGTCATCGCGCAAATGACTTCGCAGCCAGGCCAAATCTCGTTTGATCGCGCTGCTGCCAAGATAGAGCCGGTAGGCTTGGTCACTCAGACGCAATGCCGTTAGGTCGCTTTCATAGCCACCGCGAAGGTTCAGCATCGGCGTGTAGATCGCGCGCCCCGGTTGACTGCGCATGTTGTTGGCGCAAACTCGATCGAGAAACCGCTCTGCATCGACACCCGTCACGCTGACTTTACCAAAGGTCGAGAGGTCGAAAACCGCCGCCTGTTGGTGGGCGTAGGCGACTTCTTTGGCCACTTGATCAAACCAATCGGGTTTTTCAAAGCTTAGCTTCGGCTCTGATTTCTTGCCGAAGTAGAGCGGTCGCTCCCAACCGTAAAATTGACCAAAATGAGCCGATGCTTGTTGCCACTGTGAGTGCAAAGCGGTGGTCTTGAGGTTGCGTGCACTGGTCAGTTGTAAGCCGGGGAAATTGATCGCGTAGTGCGTGCCGAGAATTTCGGGAACGCGTTCACTCAAAGCAGAAACTGAACTAAAACACGCCGGAAACCGTTTGGGGTCAGCCTCCTGCAAGTCGGTGGGGGTGTGTCCATGAATAATGCAATGTGCCAACGCCATGCCGGCACCACCGCCGGTTGCAACGCCAACTGAATTCATTCCGCAGCCGAGGAAAAAACCGCGTGTCTCGGCGCTCTCACCGAGCAGAAAGGAACCATCGGGAGTGAAACTTTCGGGGCCGTTCAACAACATTCGAACCTCTGCATCAGCCAACCCTGGCAGGCGATGCATGGCGTTTTGCAGCATCGGTTCGAAGTGTTCCCAGTCCTCTGGCAGCAACTGGAAGGCAAAGTCGTTGCCGATTCGTGCGGGATCGATGGCTTTGCCATTTGGCTCGAAACAGCCTACCAACAGTCCACCCGAGTCATCCCGAATATAGAGGTGGCTGTCGTGATCCGATAGGGTTGGCAGATTGCCCGTCAAGCCGTCGATCGGTTGGGTGAGGAGGTAGAAATGTTCACAAGGCCATACTGGTAAATCAACCCCGCCTAAAGCGGCGACCTCGCGACTCCACAAGCCGGAACAGAGCGCGATTGCGTCACAACTAATTTCACCCACATTGGTTTCGACCCCAATCACTCGATTGGAGCGAGTCTTGATGCCAGTTACCTCGGTCTGTTGGTAGATCTTAGCACCGCGTGACTTCGCGCCTTTAACCAGTGCCGCGCAAAGATCGGTCGGGCCGACTCGACCGTCACCCGGCGACCAGACGGCCCCTATGACATCTTCAGCGTTCATCAAAGGCCAACGTTCCTTGGCTTCACCCGCTGTAATCGAAGTGGCCTGAACGCCGTAGAGATGCGCTAGAGCTTCCTGGCGTTGGATGAAGGCTAAGCGTTCGGGATTCGTTGCGATCGATAAGGAACCTTTGTTAATCCAGCCAGTTGCCTGGCCGGTCTCTGCCTCAAGCGAGCTATATAGCGATATGGAATAGTTAATCAGATCAGTCAGGTTGCGGCTCGACCTGAGGGCTCGAACTTGTGCCGCGGAGTGCCAAGTTGTGCCTGAGGTGAGTTCATTGCGCTCTAGCAGAATCGCATCGCTGACGCCTGCTTTGGCCAGATGGTAGAGTGTTGAACAGCCCATAACGCCACCACCAATAACAACCACCGAGGCGTGTTGAGGCAAGGGCTGGCGATCATTTGAGTTCGACATCAGTGGTTCATGAGCTCGCCGTGATGAGTGCCGCCAATTGGCTAGGTTCCTGATTGCTGTGTGGCTGTAGATTCAATTTAAGTTAATCACTTGGTATCAGCAGCTTGGCTTCGCCGGCTTGTTTTTTAGAGTCGATCAAGCATGCGCAAAGGTTATTCGTCTTGATTTTTTCCTAAACAAAGATTTGGCTCCGGCTCGGTGCTTGATTCAGTGGTGTTGCTGAACCGAAATTTTGGAATTTACCCTCTTCCCTTCTTTTTTTAGGTAATTTTCAGGCAACAAAACCCGGTTGAAATAACCCTGCAAAACCTAAATTAGGTAACGGCGTGTAACCGAAATTACTAAAATTATTTTAGAGTATCTGGCTCAAGAATTCTTGAGTGCGCGGATCTTTCGCATCAGTAAAGAAAGTGCTCGGCGGCCCGTGCTCGACGATCACCCCACGGTCAGTGAAATAGATGTGGTCGGCAATCTCTCGCGCAAAACCCATCTCGTGGGTGACTAGAATGCAGGTCATGCCATCTTTAGCCAGGTCTTTGATCGCGAGTAACACTTCGTTCACCGTTTCGGGGTCGAGCGCAGCGGTAACTTCGTCAAATAACATCACGTCGGGGTTCATTGCGAGTGATCGCGCGATTGCCACCCGCTGTTGCTGGCCGCCAGAGAGTTCACCCGGGTAAGACTCTTCCTTGCCTACGAGGTTAACTCGCTCAATTAACTGGCGCGCGTGCTTCTCGACCTCTTCAGGCGATTGCTTCAACACTTTGATCGGCGCCATCATCACGTTTTCGAGCACGTTCTTGTGCGGAAATAAGTTGTATTGTTGAAACACCATGCCGACCTTTTTTCGTAGTTCCAGCTTGTCTAGGCCGGCGTCGTGAACTTCCTGGCCCTCAACTTTGATCGAACCGCTATCGATGGTGTTCAGCGCGTTGACACAACGAATCAAGGTCGATTTGCCGGACCCCGAAGGCCCGATGATGCAGATAACCTCACCCTTCATGACGTTTAGCGTGACGCCTTTCAAGACCTTTAAATCGCCAAAAGATTTATGCACATCATTGATCGCTACAATCGGCTGATCTTCACTCCAGGCGCTATCGCTCATATCGATCACTCACAAAATTATTGTTTAACCGCAAACCGCTTCTCCAACTGGATGGTGTAACGCGCAATCGGATAGCAGTACGCAAAAAAGATCACCAGAGCGAATCCAAAGAAAGGCACCAATAGTTCTGGATGATTGTCTTCGGCTTCCATCGCCTGTCGCGACAAGGTGATGATTTCTTCGACGCCCAACAGCGAAATCAAGGGCGTGGCCATAGTCAAAATGGCGTACCAGTTCATCCACGGTGGAATCATCCGTTTGAAACATTGCGGCAAAATGACGAGTTGTAGGGTCTGTCGGCGCGAATAAGCGAGTGATTCTGCGGCCTCCCATTGACCGGTGGGCACCGATTGAATCGCACCCCGAACAATTTCTGAAATGTTGGCCATGATCGGCA
>CBDTWQ010000021.1:0-13954 GCA_965364115.1 uncultured Gammaproteobacteria bacterium
CGGTCGATGAGGCGATGCAGGTTAGCACCGGGTCGCCAATGGCGAATGGTCAAGTTTGCTTGACCGAACAACTTTGGGCCGAACTAAGCGGTGAAATAGAGCGCTATCTAACCACCATTTCATTGGCTGACATGATGGAGAACGAGGAGGTTAAATCATTGTCTCGTTCCCACGATTTAAGGCAAGATTCGCGGAAACTGTTGTAGTCTAATGTCTATTTGTCTTGACCACAATTCAACCTCGCCAATTCATCCAGCAATCATGGATGCAATCTTGCGGTTTCTGAAAGATCCAACGGGCAACGCTTCAAGCTTGCACAGTTTTGGGCAGATGGCGAAATCAGCGGTGAAGACGGCGCGCCAGCAGGTTGCGGAATTGCTCGGGTGTCGCAGCAAGTCGGTGATCTTCACGTCAGGCGGCACCGAGGCCAACAGTGTTTTACTAAAAGGCTGGTCGGATCCACAAAGTTTGCGACCGCGGGTTAGCAGCGAGATTGAGCACCCCAGCATTCTAGAGCCATTGGCACAAATAAAAGCAGAAAGTCGTGCGATGGTGCTGCTAAAATCTAACAATGATGGTCAGATCGATATTAATCATGCGCGTCAACAATTGGCGATACCAGACGCTCAATTGTTATCAATTACTCCGGCCAACAACGAAACTGACGTGTTGCAGCCAGTTGAAGCTTTAGCGTCGATGATTGATCGAGAGCGTTGTCTGTTTCATAGCGACGCGACCCAAGTGGTTGGCAAGTTGCCACTGGATATGAACAAGCTGAATGGCGATGCGCTAAGCTTTTCAGGGCATAAACTGCAAGGACCGCAAGGTATTGGTGCTTAGGTGATCAACCGCCGGCCGCGAAATATTCAGTTTAGCGGTGGAGACCAAGAGAAGAGCCGTCGTGCTGGCACCGAAAACGTCGCGATGATTGTTGGTTTAGGTAAAGCCGCCGAACTAGCCCGACTTGAAATAGACGTCAGGCATCATCATCTAAGGGAGTTACAGCAGGATTTTGAAATAAAATTGGCTAGGTTGCCGGGCAGTATGATTTTTGGCGAAGCGGCTTCGAGGCTGCCGAACACCACTTATTTTGCGATTCCCAACTATCATGGAGAGACGCTATTGATGGAACTCGATCGAGCAGGGTTTGCGTTGTCGAGTGGATCGGCCTGTCATAGCGAAGTGAATCGACCAAGGCACGTGCTTAAAGCGATGGGCGTGGATAATGGATTGGCGCCGAATACAGCCAGAGTGCGTTTTGGAATGAACAATAGTTTGCAGGATGTCGACGACTTGGTCGCCCAACTGCAAACTCTTATTAACAGGTTGCCTGCGGTTATTCGTCAGGCAGCTGGCTAGAGGTTTACATGACAATACATCTAAGTGATATTGCCGCAGATAGAGTCCAACGTTTCCTAAGCAATCGTGGCAAAGGCGTAGGCCTTCGGCTGGGCGTCAAAACTACCGGTTGTTCGGGACTGGCTTATGTCATGGAATATGTTGACGAAGTTCAAGCCGATGACGAGGTCTTTGAAAGTAAGGGCGTCAAAGTGATTGTTGACCCAAAAAGTTTGTTGTTTCTCGATGGCACCGAAGTCGACTTTGCTAAAGTGGGTTTGAACGAAGGCTTTCAATTCAAAAACCCGAATGCCAAAGATGCCTGTGGCTGTGGCGAGAGCTTTACTGTCTGATTCTGCAGGTCAATATGAGCACGCCCAATTTGAGCCAAAATTATTTTGAGCTGCTTGGCCTGACGCCTGGTTTTGATTTGGACATCAATCACCTACGCGGCCGCCAACAGCAGTTGCAATCTCAATTTCACCCTGATCGACACGTCACTTCGGACCCTCAAACAAGGCGATTTTCTGTGCAAATGGCGGCACAAATTAATCAAGCCTTTGAAACGTTACGTGACCCAGTTAAACGGGCCTATTATCTGCTGGAAATAGCAGGTGCTGAAATTCCGAACGATTCGACCACGACATCAGATAGCCAGTTTTTATTTGAACAAATTGAATTGCGCGAGGCAATCGACGCCTGTCGGCAAAGTGAAACCGCGCTGCAAGAGGCCGCAGAAATCGGTGCTGACTTGAATGCTCGACTGATACAATTGTCGAACCAATTTGTCACCCTGTATAAAGACAACCAGCTAGATGCTGCAATCGATCGCAGCCGAAAAATGCAATTTATCCAGCGAATTCAACAACAGTTGGCTGAAGTACAATATGAACTTGAAGTCAAACTTGAAAATAATCTTGTAGACAACTAATGGCCTTATTACAAATTTCTGAACCGGGTCAGTCGAGTGCTCCGCATGAGCATAAGCTGTCTGCGGGGATCGATCTGGGCACCACCAATTCATTGATTGCGTCAGTGCAAAGTGGGCAAGCTAGTTGCTTAGCCGATGAACAGGGTCGTTACTTACTGCCGTCGGTGGTCCATTACTCGGCTCAGAAAGTCACTGTTGGCCATGATGCTTGGGCGTTTCAAACCGAAGACCCACTCAATACGGTCGCTTCGGTCAAGCGGTTGATGGGGCGGGGCGAAGCTGATATTCAACGGCTCAATGATGTTTTTCCGTATGAGTTGATCACCACTGAGGCGAGTTTTGCACCCAGAATTCGCACCGTGGTGGGCGATTTAACCGCAGTTGAAGTTTCCAGCGAAATTCTAAAAACGTTGTCACAACGGGCAGGGCTCAGCCTAGGCGGCGAACTCGACGGCGTTGTGATAACAGTGCCCGCTTATTTTGACGATGCCCAGCGGCAGGCAACGCGCGATGCGGCCAAGCTTGCTGGTTTAAATCTTTTTCGCCTTCTGAATGAACCCACAGCTGCCGCGGTGGCTTATGGACTCGATCAACGAGCTGATGGCGTGATCGCGGTTTATGACTTTGGTGGGGGCACTTTCGATATATCGATCTTACGATTGGACCGAGGTGTTTTCGAGGTGGTTGCGACCGGCGGAGATTCAGCGCTCGGCGGTGACGACATGGACCATGCCCTTGGTGCCTGGTTTATCGAAGCGTGCAAAATCGACTCGATCGATGCAGCACTGAGCCGACATATTTTGCTAGCAGCGAGAAGCACTAAGGAAGCGCTGACACATGCCGAGGAGGCTTTGATGGCGGTCGATTACAATGGACGCCATTGGAACTACAGCATCACCCAAGCGATGTTTGACGGTTTAATTAAAGGCTTAGTTAAGAAAACCTTGACCGCTTGTCGCCGAGCACTGCACGATTCAGGCATCGATCGAGCGATGGTAAACGATGTTGTGATGGTGGGTGGCTCTACTCGCATTCCACTCGTGCAGGCGATGGTAGAAAAGTTTTTCGAGCGTCAGCCAATGGCTGATCTCGACCCTGATCGAGTGGTTGCGATTGGGGCGGCTGCCCAGGCCGACATTCTGGCCGGCAATCGTCCAGATAACGATCTGTTATTGCTCGATGTGCTGCCGTTATCGTTGGCGATTGAAACGATGGGTGGCCTAAGTGAAAAAATTATCGAACGCAACACTTCGATTCCAGTGAGCCGAGCACAAGAGTTTACCACCTTCAAAGATGGTCAGACTGCGATGTCGATTCACGTGGTTCAAGGTGAGCGTGAACTGGTTTCAGATTGCCGCTCTTTGGCACATTTCGAATTACGCGGTTTTCCACCGATGATCGCAGGGGGCGCCAGAATACGGGTGACCTATCAAGTCGATGCCGATGGGCTGCTTTCAGTTATGGCGGAAGAAGTCACCAGCGGTGTGGTAGCTGACATTGTAGTTAAACCTTCGTATGGCCTCACTGACGGCGAAATTGAGGCGATGTTAAAGGCCTCTATGGAGAATGCTAGCGACGACATTGCGGCGCGCATGCTTAAAGAACAACAGGTTGAATCAAAACGTGTGATCGAAGCTTTTGATTCGGCGATAGCTGAAGATGGTGAGGCTTTATTAAGCCATAATGAACGCGATTTGCTGACAACGCATCGGAACAAACTGGAAGCCGCGATGGGCTGTGCCAGTGCAGTTGAGCTTAAACGCCTTATAAAAGATTTGGAACAGGCCAGCGAGGCCTATGTAGCGAGCCGAATGAATTCGAGTGTCAGTCGGGCACTTACCGGAAAAACCCTAGATGAAATTAAATTATGACCCAGATTGTTATATTGCCGCACGAAGATATATGCCCTGAAGGCGCCGTGATTGAAGCCAAACCCGGGATTAGCATTTGCGATGCGATGTTAGCCAATAAAATAGATATTGAGCATGCCTGTGAAAAGTCTTGCGCCTGCACCACCTGCCATGTGTATGTGCGTGAAGGCCTAGAGACTTTAAATGAGTCGAACGATGATGAGGATGACTATCTTGATAAGGCTTGGGGGCTGGATATGGATTCAAGATTAAGCTGCCAAGCAATTGTCGGCGATCAGCCAATCACCATCGAAATCCCTAAATACACAATCAACATGGTTTCTGAAAACCACTAGGATTTGATGATGAGCCTTAAATGGATCGACACTTTAGAGATTGCAATTGAACTCACTGAAACGCATACCGATGTCGATCCTCGATATGTTCGTTTCACCGATTTACATGCCTGGGTTTGCGCTCTCAACGAATTTGATGATGAGCCGAAGAACTCAAACGAGAAAATTCTCGAAGCGATTCAAATGGCCTGGATCGACGAGATCGATTGATCGATCTTTGGTTCCAGGTTTTTTCACGAGTCGCAGATGAAATAGGTCGCCCTGACCAAATAATTTAAGTCCGTCACTAAATATGCGTTGAAACTAGTTTTTCTTTCGTTCTATTTAATTCCAGAATCTTATAACACTCAATGCGTTACAGCCTCCAGTTAAAGTAATTCCTCCAATACCTACTGTGAAGTAGGTCACAGTTTGCTTGCAATAGTTTTGTGATTCGGTAAATTAGATTCATAACTTGCACCAAATAAAGCGAGTAACTCACTGATTCTAAATGATTTTTTATAATTTTAGTGCAGCAACAAAAATTGCATCGTAGTCGGGATATTGCTCTCGGATGTACCAAAAAACTGTAACCAGAGATACCTTATG
The DNA here is from genome assembly GCA_965364115.1 of uncultured Gammaproteobacteria bacterium. Taxonomy (GTDB): domain Bacteria; phylum Pseudomonadota; class Gammaproteobacteria. Next base: position 5,064 of record CBDTWQ010000021.1, read on the forward strand.
AGCAATGTAATTAATCTAAAAAGATACGAGTCCCTGCAATTAAATCCAAATTATCCTTCCCATTTAAGGACCCACTACGACAGTAAAAACAAACTAGGGTGGTTCTTAATGAGAGGCGCACCTCGCCCTTCGGTTACGGTCCAATTGTTGGCTGAGGTCGATGCCTATTTTTCCCAAGTGAAGCAAGAGATGAAAGTGTCGGGAGGTAAGAAGTACGATTTTTTAGTACTTTCTTCAGACATCGACGGAGTGTTTAGTCTGGGTGGCGATTTAGAGCTGTTCAATCAATTGATCGTCAAGCGCGATAAACAAGGACTTATTGATTATGCAACCCAATGCAGTAGTTTAATTTATCAGTACTACACCCATCTTGGTGAAAGTTTAACCACTATTTCCTTGATTCAAGGCGATGCTCTAGGTGGTGGTTTTGAGTCCGCCTTATCAGCCAACGTAGTGATTGCTGAGAAAGGAACGAAAATGGGGCTGCCAGAAGTGATGTTTAATCTATTCCCTGGGATGGGTGCATTTCCCTTGTTGTCTAGAAAACTTGGTCAGTCGAAAGCCGAGAAAATAATTCTCAGCGGGCAAATTTATAGTGCAGAACAAATGTTTGATATGGGAGTTGTCGACATACTAGCGGAACCAGGTGATGGTGAATTAGCGGTCTACCGATATACCAAACAATGTCGAAGATCGTCAAATTCATTTCAATCGATGCGGGCTGTTAAGGATAGGTGCAACCAAATTAATTACGAAGAGTTAATCGATGTCGCCAATATTTGGGCCGATGCCGCGTTAAACTTAACCTCGAAAGATTTACGCACTATGGGAAGACTGGTTCGATGCCAGTCAAACAGAGCGATTGAGGCCTGAACGAGACCTTTATTTAATATAGGTCTATGTTTTTTTTGAAAATTGGCTCTGACCTACGGAAATTGACGACTTTAACGCAATGATTGTTTCGTCAAATGCGTTTTCAATTCTAACAGCCATCGATTTTATTTTTCTATCTCCGATGTCGTAGGGTTTAAGGCGCTCACCTTCTTGACATAGATTTGCAAGAAGGTTGGCGCCTAACTCAGTTGAGGAGCCCTTTAGCGCATGCAAACTTTCACGATATTCAAAATAATCGTCATGTAGATTCTGATTTATTTTAGCTAGATGTTTTCGCCCCTCTTTTTCAAAATTGCTAATGAGATCTATCAGAAAGTCAGGATCACCTCCGAGTTGATCAAGCTCGTGTAAAGTCATGTTGTTATACCACTTAGATTGAGTGAAATTACTCACCCCGTGGTCATCGTTTGCTAATTGGACTAGGCCTGTGTGCTTGACCTCATCAAACTCCTTAGACAAAGATGCGATGCAATCAAGTAGTTTCTGAACACTCACTGGTTTTGTTAAGAAACGATTAGCCCCTGCACTAAGCGAGGATTCTTTTGCCTCAGGAGTCGCATCTGCGGTAAGCATTATGACCGGAGTTCTATCGCTTGTGTCCATAAAACGCAGTGTCTTAACTATCTCAATACCAGACATGCCTGGCATATTCATGTCCATGATTATTATGTCAATATCGTGGTTTTCGTCACTTAACAAATCGAGTGCTTTGTCACCGTTATCTGTGATTTGCACATGATGGCCTGCGCTGTTCAGTATTCCTTCAATAACTTGCTGATTAACCTTGTTATCCTCCACAGCCAGGATGTTTAGCGATGGCTTGCCCTCTAGACAGGAGTAGTAGTCTGCAATGTTCACAATTTTGTTGTCAGTGAATTTCATGCTTTGCGCCGCATGCAAGCTGTTGAAAAGCTGACCTTTATTCTCAGGATCAGCAATTATCGAAACGTAGTGATGGTTTTGCCGTTCAGATAGATCAGTTTTATTCGCAAAATTGATTAGAATTTTTACGCAATTCTCTAGTTTTGTGTGCGTTTCGATTGTTTTCGCATAATCAACCGCGTCGATGTTGACCAAACATTCTCGGTCAATGATCACTGTCTCGTATTGCAGGTCGCTTTCGACCGCCTGCAATAATGTTGGAATAACTTGATTGGCTGATGGCAGCCAGGCAAATTTTACATTCCAGGCAGATAGTGAAGGGCAGATGATATCGGCATTTTCTTTTGTCGCCAGTAACAGTACACGATTGCTGGAAACACTAACTTGCTGGTTTTTAGTAGTTAGAAATGGAACTTCAAACCAAAACGTCGAACCCCGACCAATTTCACTTAAAACACCTATTTTACCATTCATCAACTCGACCAGATTTTTCGAAATGGCGGTGCCGAGCCCAGTTCCTCCGACAGCTCGGCTTGTGCCTGATTCTGCCTGAGTAAAATCGTCAAAAATGGTTTTAAGGGCATTCGGATTCATGCCTATGCCCGTGTCGGAAACTTCAAATCTAATCACGGTTTTAAATAGCGAAACACCGACCGGGTGCACCGAAACAGTGACAGACCCAGAATCTGTAAACTTGATTGCATTACCAACCAAATTTATTAGAATCTGTCGCAAATGTTGTTGATCACCTTTCAATGCGAAAGGCGTCTCAGGATCAAAATCACATGCGACAATAAGATCTTTTTTCTTTGCAGGTGGTGCTAACAGGTGGATGACTGAATTAACCAAACTATGTAGATCGAATTCGCTGTTAACAATGGATACTTTTCCTGCTTCAATCTTCGCCATATCAAGTACACTTTCGACTAGTTCTAGAAGTGCATTAGCCGAGCTGTGCATTGTATTCACCAGTTTTTTTTGCTCGCCGCTTAGGTCAGTCTCACAAAGCAGGCTGCTCATTCCTATCACGCCATTTAATGGTGTTCGCAGTTCATGTGACATGTTAGCTAGAAAACGGCTTTTCGCTTGGTTTGCCTGCTTAGCTTCGACTACAGCGTGATGCAATTGCTTGATCAAATAACCTGCGTAAAGAGGCAAAAGGCAAAGCATCAAGAGTAGAGCAATTCCAAAACTAGTGTGTGCTAACCAATAATCTCCGATAACTAAAACAATTGAGAAACCGGTAATAGCAACCGCTTGAGATAGATATAAGTTGGTCAGTCCGAATCGAAACCCATTGCCTAAAATAACCCATAAATACAGTAAAAATAGGGGCACTAAGGTGTCGTCCGCATAAAACATGAGAATTGAAAGTGAACCCATATCGAGGATCGCTCCACAGACTCGTCTGATTTGAGATGCGACTGGATGAATTGCAATTGCGAAGAAAATGGTAATGGCGCCAGCATAGTACGCCAGCACTAGGTATGCGGCTCTAGAAGTGAGTGTTGTCGAAAGCTGTTCCGTTCCGCTCCAAGGAACACAAATGTATGTAACCAGCATTAGGCCAATTGCTAACCGTAATTTGGCCTGATCAGGTTCAGTGTCAGCTGTCCCTTGCAGACGTTTGTTGAGCTGTTTGAGCCACGCTATATTTTTCAAACCTGAGTAGTCCATTGCCGTTGTTTTGGTTATCCCTGCCTAGCTGCCGCTGAAGGTGGCTTGAATCTGATTAATCGTGTCGATTCGTTCGAAGAATGCCTCAACACAAATAGGGTCGAACTGGGAGCCCGATTGGCGGCGTAAATAATCTTGTGCGTCTTCAACTAACCAGGCTGCTTTGTAAGGTCGATTTGAAATTAGTGCGTCATATACATCTGCCACAGCGACAATCCTCGCGGCGAGAGGGATATCGGTGCCAGCGAGGCCATTCGGATAACCGCTGCCATCAAAACGTTCGTGATGATTTAAAGCAATGATCGATCCTGTCTGAATATAGCGAGACTGACTGTCTGACAGGATCGCATGACCAATAATCGTGTGTTGCTGCATTGTCACCCATTCATTCGGGTCTAACTTACCTGGCTTTAAAAGAATTTTGTCCTGGATGCCGATTTTGCCGATGTCGTGCATTGGCGATGCGTATTCGATCTCGTCACATTCTTTGTAGCTTAAACCGAGTTCTTCAGCTATTTGACGCGAATACTTTGCCATTCGAATGACATGATTACCGGTAACTTCATCGCGATATTCACCGGCTTTGGCTAGCCGTAATAAAGTCTCCCGCTCACGTGAGACGATTTGCTGTGTGGCTACTTCAACTTGACGTGCGAGCCAATCCGCCCGATCTTGGATGATGGACTGCTGTTCATGCAATTTAAGCAGGTTTCGACAGCTGGTTCGGCACTCAATTTGATCGATAGGGCGAGTTAAGAAAGCAGTGGCGCCGGCTTCGAGCGCGTCATAGCGTACCGATTTTTCGCTGACCACTGTGATCATCATGATTGGAATATCCTGACATGCCGGTTTCGCGCGAATTTTCCTAATCAATTCGACACCATTGATATCGGGCATTCGATAGTCAGTAATAATCAAATCAGGATGATGGCTGTCTAGCCATTGCAATGCACTCAACGGATTGTCGAATACCTCAACGACAACATCTTCTTCAGCCTGCTGAATAATTTTACTGAGGATTGTCCGTCCGGTTGACTCATCGTCAACAATCAGCACTTTTCGCTGTCGGCGCAGAACGCTTAACCTGCGAGCGTTTTCATAAGGCTCGACGTTTGATCCTTTATTCTTGATCTGCTTACCTTCCGAGTCCTCCTTGACTAAAATTTGTTTTGGTATGGCGTGGTTGCCATTTGTTCTCGAAATCAATTTATCACCCCATATTGATCTATACAGTAACCGTTGCTAACGGCGCTCCTCTCGACTCAGGTCGATTTATAAACATCCGCGCTTAAGGTTTCAATGCATACTTAATATTTCTTATAGCTCAAAATTTCATTGTAAACAGGTTATTATCGAGTTTTCCTAAGGTGATTTATAAAAAGACAAATGCAACTTGTTCGACAATCTGATTTGATCAATCGAAAATTCGTGAGAAAAAATTCACTGGCGACTATCGGTGTGTTTCTGACATTTATCTTTAGCACTGCGATCGCAGATCAACTGCCAAAAATTGATATCCAAATTGCTGAACAGAATTATCGAGTCGAGTTAGCAGCCACACTTTCAGAGCGGCGTAAGGGTTTGATGTATCGCAGCAGCCTTCTCTCAAACGGCGGCATGCTGCTGGTTTATCCGAATGCAAGGGATCATCGAGTCTGGATGAAGAACATGAAAATCCCACTGAAAGTATACTGGATCGACGCAAGCTTCCGTGTTGTTCATATACAATCATTGCAACCTTGCGAGAATGCTCGTTGCCCCGCTTTTGGGGCGAATCAAAAATCTCGATTTATACTCGAATTAAAGGATCGTCAACATACAATTGGGGTCGGGGACTTAGTGGTTGGTATTAGCGATTTATAAAGCAGCTAATGAATGCCGGCGAAACTACCAGCAGAATAACTTTAGATTGACCCCAGTTGACTCCAGTTAGGCCCCTTTAGATCCCTAGGTGACCTAGATATTATTCGTTATTCACGGTTTTGCGGTTATTTTAGAGCACGAACCAAAGCGAAATTGGAATCACCGCGATCGATGCAAAATTACCAATCAATACAATCGAAGCCACTCGTTGGGGCTCCTGCAGATATCTTTCTGCAATCATATAATTCAGTACCGCGGGCGGCAGCACACTAAATAAGATCAATATGGATGCTTGTTGACTATCGAGATTAACAACTTGCAACAGAAGTAGGGCGATGACCAGCCCGCTCAGCGGACAAACCAACGACGCCAAGACACCTATCTGCCAGTCCCTGAAATCGATATCTAGCATCCGCACGCCTAACGAGAAGAGCATTAACGGAATCGCAATTTGGCCAACCATATGAATTGGCACACGTAAGGTCTCCGCAAGCGGAATTCCCAAGACCGAGACCAACACGCCTGCTAGGGTGGCCAAAATCATAGGATTCAAGATCACTTTGGCAACCGACCATTGCTGAGTGATGAGTTGCTGGCCTAACAGGAAGTGGAGGAAATTTGACAGCACAAATAATATGATCGCAGCTGGCAGCGCGGCCTCGCCGAATGCGAGCAACATCAACGGAACACCCATGTTTCCGCAATTATTGAACATCATTGGCGGTACGAAGGTTTTCCAATCGTAATTGAAAAGTCGTGCGATTGGCCAAGCGATTAACCCTGAACCAAGCACTACCGCCGTTCCGGCGAACGTCAAATCGAAATACTCAGCGATCGCATAGTCACTGGCGGAAAGGGTGTCAAATATTAACGCCGGCGTGAAAAGTGCCATGTTGATCCGGTTGCCCGTTGCCATATCGGCGTTTCGATGGGCACGTGCATAGACGTAACCTAGGGCGACAATGCTAAAAATCGGAAATATAATCGCCAAGATGCGATAGATGAGCTCAGTATGCTGCATCGCATTTAAAAGTGTAGGCTAAGGTCTTTGTGCACCGACAGGCAGTCGGCAATAGATTCGGCCTGACTTGATGTCAAACGCTGCTGCAAGCGCATTCCGATAGTGCTCGCAATCGTTTGATTATATTCCTCAAGATATGGTTCCAACTCACTGGCAGCTCGCTGACGCCATTCAATTTCCTGAGCAATGATGGCCTCCGCTAGCTTGACCTGCGTGATCGCTTTTTGCTTGTCAGCCTTGCTGCCGCGCAAGGCACGCTTAGCTCGAGAGAGTTTGGAGCTGATCGCATGCGTCTCGCTCAGCAAAGCCAGTTCAGCGTCGAGTGCTTTGACTGCCGCTAGACCCTCTTTAGTTGATTTGTCGTTGATCTGAGAGATAAGAGGTTCAAAGCGACTCATAAGCCGAGCTAGATCGTCTGCTTCGGCCAACATTTGACGCATGGTGATCAACATCGAATAGCTATCGTCGACGTTTTGTCGATATTTTCGTCGTGCTTTTTTCTCTGTCACTGCCAGTGCAGCAAAACGCGCGTGCGCATCTTCCCATTCAGCTGGAATATTTAGGCTCAGAGCGTCGCGTTGCTGGCCCAAAGCATCAATCTCAATCGCTATTTCGGCAACCCTGTTTTTATCTGGAATCTCGTCGAATTTAATCCTTTGTCGTTCTTCTTCAAGCGTCACGATGTTTTGCTCAAACTTGCGCATTTGTTTCTGTGTTCGGCGCACGTCGACGTGCAACGGGCGATAGCCAGGTGAATAGGCTTCTAGTTCTTGACGGCTGCGTTGAATATCTGCAATTAAATTGAAGCTATTTTCTGCGCGTTGATAACTCTCGTGCATTTGCTCTTGATAGCCTTCAGGCATATATGCCAGGTTGACGGCTTGCACTCGTTCAATCGCCGTCTCTATTTGCGTTCGATTGTTGTCGTAGTCGACAAACAAGTATGACTCCAAACACTCCTGCAATTTCGGGTTGCTCGGGGGTGGAGCATTTTCAGAGACTAATTGGGTTTTGTTGGGCAGGTAATTAACCAGACTGGGGAAAGCACCGGCAATCCCTAAACCAATCAATTGCAACACGATGAATGCAGCCGCACCTTTATATATTTGCGTGGTGCGCACTTCTTTTGGAGCGACGCCCCTTAAATAAAACAACGCAAAACCAAATGGAGGGGTTAAGAACGAGGTCTGAATGTTAAGACCAACCATCACCCCAAACCAGACAGCAGTCACGTTAGCGCTAGGGTCAGCGAGCAGAATCGGTGCGACAATGGGCACCACAACGACCGCTATTTCGAGGAAATCAAGAAAGAAGCCCAAAAAGAAAATAACCGCCATAACCACGATAAATTGAGTCCAGAAGCCGCCGGGTAAACTGGTTAGATAATCTTTAACCAACTCTTCGCCGCCAAACCCACGAAAAGCCGAGGTCAACATCGCAGCACCCAGCAGAATAATAAAAACCATCGATGTTGTTTTCGAGGTTTCCATCATCACGTCTCGCAGGGTGTTATCAATTTTATAAGCGCGTATTGCCGCCCAGCCAACTGCAAGCAATAAAACGCTGACTGCAATGCAGGCCAAACCGATTCCAAATGCATCCGTTGTGCTCTGAATATTCTTAATGTTGAGGTCGAAGAATCTTAATAAAACAAGGATTGATGCAATCGATGCGGTGGCCATAATGGCAGGGTAATAAGCTCGCTTCCTGCCTTCCATCAAACGATAGCTCCCCATCAACATCGCACCCATAGCGCCAATTGCACCAGCCTGGTTGACGGTGGCAACGCCGAGAATGATGGAACCGAGGACAATGAAAATCAGCGTCAGCGGCGGCACCAGAGCGAGCAAAACATTGAGCACAAACTTGTGATCATATTTGCCTTCAAATGGCACTGGCGGTGCGTTCTCTGGTTTAATCAACGCAGAAATCAATATATAGAGCATATAGATTCCCACTAAGATAATTCCAGGAATAAAGGCGCCCATGAACATATCCCCCGCGCTTGCGGTGACGACATCGAACTCAGCTGGCATCGAAAACTCACCCGTGGCTTCTTTATAATCAGCTTTACGAGTGGTGGCCGCTTGATCGGCCGCGCTTGATAACTGATCAGCCAGAATAATCAAGACGATAGACGGCGGGATAATTTGGCCTAAGGTGCCCGAAGCACAGATGGTGCCGCAGGCGAGCGACTTTGAATAATTATTGCGCAACATAGCGGGCAGCGAGATCAAGCCCATGGCAATGACGGTCGCGCCGACAATGCCAGTGGTGGCCGCCAATAATGCGCCTACAAACACCACGGAGATGCCAAGGCCGCCTGGAATAGGGCCGAATAATTGAGCCATCGCGACCAACAAATCTTCAGCTATCTTCGAGCGTTGTAGCATGATGCCCATAAAGATAAACAACGGAATGGCGATCAGCGTATCGCGTTCAACCACCCAATATAGGCTTCGATAATTGGTCACTCCGGCGCTTAGCCATTGATTGGGTCCGCCGAGCACAAAATAGGCATCGGTGTTGCCTTCAAACAGCCAGCCACAGAATG
>CBDTWQ010000022.1:0-13938 GCA_965364115.1 uncultured Gammaproteobacteria bacterium
CTTGAGAATGGCGCGACTTCGGGTCAGTTTGAAGCCGGTGCGCGAGTCGAAGTGATCGCGAATGGTCAGCAAAACTTGTTTGGTAAATGGTTAGTCGATGCGGATGGTGACTTATCTTTCTTAGAAGGAACCAACAAACAAACCCACGTATTAGTGTTCGAAATGCCGACTGAAGAAGTCAATTTAACCGCGACCTCGAAGCATAAGGTCATCCTGATCAGTGGTTCGTTAGACACTGCGAACTCAGGTACAACGGAAGGGTTTTATCGCGTAGATCAGATCGTTAATATTTTTGCAACGGACAAGCCGGGCAGTAACTTTACGGAATGGAATGTCGACGCTGGCGCCCCAATCAATTGGCGCGGTCAGACCGATGAAACCACGTCACCAGCACAGTTCTATATGCCATTGAAAGCGGTAACGCTTGAAGCGAAATACGACGCAGTAGCGCCGAAGTTCGAGGTCACGGTGACCAATGGCACGCTTGAGAATGGCGCGACTTCGGGTCAGTTTGAAGCCGGTGCGCGAGTCGAAGTCTCGGCGAATGTTGAAGATATCCGTTTCTTTAAATGGTTACTTTCGATGGGCGAAAGCTTTGACCTGACCTTGCTCGAGGGGACAACTCGAAGCACCTCAACCTTAGTGTTTGAGATGCCGAGTAAGCCAGTCAATCTGATTGCGGTAACAAAGTATAAGGTGAGTGTTTCATCTGGTGATCTGGAGACAGAAAATAGTGGGGTCATATCGAAATACTATCTACCAGGTGAAACTGTCAAAATTTTTGCCGAGGTGGAGCCAGGCAGTAATTTTAATAAATGGCAAACCGTCAATAATGACCCATTAAACTGGGTTGGGAACACCGATGAGGAATCGTCGCAAGCACAATTTGAGATGCCTGAAAAAGATGTCCAGATTCAGGGTACCTACAATGTCAAAAAGAGTTATGTGATGACGATTCAAGGCGGTCTAATAGTTCTCGAAAATGGAGAGAAGCAAACTACTCAATGGGTCTATGCGGGTGAAACAGTCGAGATTGAAAAATCTTTGCCTAGCGGCGGAAATCAAATCTTTGATGACTGGACGGTTGTCATTGGTGGTCCATTAAGTTGGATCGAAGGCACTAGTAGTCAATCCTCGCCGGCGAAGTTCACTATGCCAGAAAGAGACGTAGTCATTCAGGGCAACTATAGTGCCCCCCCGACCTATGATTTTTCGATAGAAAACGGTTATATATTGGTTGATGACGTCAAGGTGACTTCTCATAGTTTTAGTCAGAATGAAACCGTCGAAATTTTTGAACTTGATCCGGAAAATGGTAGGCAATTTAACCAATGGACGATTACAGATAGCGTTTTATTAAGTTGGCTTGAAGGCACTAGTTCGATGACATCACCGGCCAAGTTCAAGATGCCCAACAGGGCTGTTGAAATTGTCGGTAGCTATAAATATCAAGTCACTATTTTCGAGGGTAAGATAGAAAATAACGAAGCTGAGGCAAACGATAATTTCTTCGAAGTTGGAGAGACTGTTGCAGTTCGTGCTAGCACCTTTGAGGGGCGGCTATTTAAGGCTTGGGCCGTTGATTCAGAGGCAGAGGTAGTATTTCGTGGCATCAGTCAAACTCTAGAATATGCGATATTTGTCATGCCGGAGAGTAAAGTTACGATTTCGCCCGAATTCAAGTATAGGGTTCAGATAAGCGGTGGCGAGATTGTATCTATAGGCAGCGGAGACACTAAGGACTATTTTGGTGTTGGTGAACAGCTGGAAATTGCCGCCAACCCACCGAGTGCAGGCAATAAATTCATCGAGTGGGAATTGAGCAGTACCTCTGCGATTAATGTCAATCAAATATTCGCAGCCGGTGACCCCAAAAGTTCGAGGACTACCTTGACGATGCCTAAGGCGAGTTTTACCGCAACGGCATCTTTCAGCCAAACCACCACATACCGATTAGATGTGGTTAACGGCAGTGGCGATGGTTACTATCCGGCTGGCCATCATGTATACATTAAGGCTGACCATCTAACCGGACGTAAATTCAAGCAATGGGTCCCAGACTCAGATGATGACGTTGATCATTTATATTCGTCATTTGCCTTTGTGACAATGCCTGCCCGTGATGTGGAAGTCACCGCTGACTACATGCCTCAACCAATAGGCACTTATTTGCTAACGGTCGAAGGTGGTGGAGGTCAAGGTTACTACACTCCAGGTGAACGAGTGCCAATCATGGCTGACCAAGATTTAACCGGTAAAGGTTTTGAGAAATGGTCTTCTGCATCTTCAAATTTAATAATTGGCGAGCAAGATGTCTACATTACCTACATTGACATGCCATCTTCCAATGCCACCATTAGGGCGAATTATAGAAGTAATATTGTGATTGATTTGCCAGGAGAGGGACGAGCAAGCCCAGATGGCAGCAATGCGCCATGGATATATTATCCGGCAAGCAACGCGTTCGATGGTGATCCTAATAAGATTGTGCTGTGGCTAGGCAATAGCGGTTCTATTGATTATGTATATGACGACAATGCTGCGCCAGCTATTAATGAGTATCGTATTTGGAACACGCACCAACATGTAGACGCTTACCCATCAAGTTGGTTGTTCCAAGGTAGTAATGACGACGACTGGACGACCCTAGACAGCCATTCGAATGTTGATTTTTCGGAACCGGGCGAATGGAGATTTGTGGTTGATAATAACCGAGGTTATAACAAGTATCGTTTGAAAATAACGGATAATAGTGGTTCATCAAGGTTTCTAATACTGAGTGAACTAGGGTTATACGAGCGCCCTTAGTATCGCGATAAGAACCAACTCTTGCTCAGGCTTAAAACTCCGTTCAAGTGAAATCGACTATCTTGTCAGCTAGAAAATTGGGTCGTGAATAGATTACTCAAAAGATAAATGAGATGAATGAATTATGAAGACGAAAACTTTTAACCCTGGACGTTTTAATTCCGCTGTTTTGCATTTACGAAACTACGGGGTTGTTCCTTTGATTGCAATTGTTGGTTTTTTTCCAAAGAAAAATCTAGAATTGCGCAAGAACATCGCTGGTAGCTCCAATTTGTTTTGGGTTTTGCTAGCAGTAACTTTGATCGCGGTCGTGTCGCCTGCGGCCGTCAATGCCGAATTGCCGTATGCGGTAGGTGTCATGGATCGACAGTTGCCTGGGCAGTCTCCTATTAACCCAAATGCCACGTTTCTAGCCGCAGATTCTAAGAATGGAAAAAGCGATTTGAACCATTTCTTTAAGACAGAGCAGATACTTCCAGCTGTTCCAAACCATGTTAACGAGTTTATTGTGTCCCCAGAAGGAGTGCCGTTTAATAAAATGTATTACATGATGGCACACAATTCTTATGAATTTAACGCTGGTCAAGCAAGTGGTGTTCTTAAATTGCTGGATTCAGGATATAGATCCATCGAAATCGACATTTGGGATAAGGATGGTACGGGAAATGACTATATTAATCATGGTGGTACTGCTCCACCAACCAATTATAAAGATGTTAATCACTGTGGGATGGATGGCGGTTCCGTTGGCGTCGTTGATTGTTTTGCGAATATCAGGAGTTGGAGAGAAAATAATCCTACGGATGTCCCTATCCTTATCTTTATGGATCTCAAAGAAGGCATCTTTAGCAACACTCGGAATGATTGGGGGATGCCAGCGCTGAGGGGTTTGAACGACACAATAAGAGACACGTTGGGTGCGGAAAATATGATTACACCTGAAGAGGTTCGAACTGCAATTGCAAAGAAAGTAGGGGAGAGCCAATCAACCCAAACGCTTCGGCATCATGTGGTAAAACATGGTTGGCCGAACGTGGCTAACACGATCAAAACTCGTTCCGAGGGTCAGGTTAGCATGAATGATTTAGGGAAATTCATGGTGTTCCTAACGGTTGGCGGCATGGATGGTGTTGAAGACTATTTGCGAGATTTTGAAGGCCATAGCCTGTTTATTTGCCCAAATGTAACCAAGGCAAGTGACTTCGAGCTTAATGCTGGCAATCATGGCGGGTATACCAATTTTGATGAAGTGAAACTGTTGGTTTGTGGCAACATCAAACATGCTGACAAAGCACATGAGCTACTCAATAAGAATTTCGCTAGTAATATGCTTAACCATTATTGGCTTGCTAGCGGGGGGGGCATAAATGACTATGAATACTCTTGGAATTACTTCTCGGTTGCTCATGGCGCTTTCACGGTGAACCGTAATAAAGAGGATTTCCCAGAGCCTGAGACTTGGGGTAATAGACTACCTAAACTTGGAATCCGTCGCTCTGTACCCGGTTATTTTAGCATTCAGTTTGAAAACCCCAACAATGGAGATAAATGGTGCCCTGAAGTGAGCAACTCGGGTAATAGCGATGGCACGCCTATAGTTGTGGCTAGGTGTGATAGAGCTAGAATCAATCAGCAATTTTTGCTCACGGCTGAAAGTCAATTACGACCAAGAGTGGCTTTAAACAAGTGTGTTGATGTTGAAGGTGCTGGCAATGGGGAAGTTAACTATGGCAATCTGATTCATTTATGGGATTGTGATGGTGGCGCTAGTGAGAAATGGGAAATGCTGAACAATCCTGATATCAACTTTAGAAACTATGAAGACAGCCACAAGAACCTTTGCTTGGCAATGGGTGGCCTTCAATTCTTCAGCGTAAAGTCAGGGGATCAGATGTTTCTTCGTATTTGCGGGCAATGGTCAAATGCAGCGGAGCGTTTGATTACCCAGCCGGATGTTTCGATACCACCCAACGGTTGGTAAGCGAACTAGCTGTTAAATGGGACAGTATACCGATTAAATCGTTAGCGATTTAATCGGTATACTGTCCCAGAACTCTAAATCGCTAAATACTCGTGGCGCAACTCTTCGTTGTCGAGAACATCCTGTGCGGTGCCATCGAAAACAATTTGTCCCATGTCTAGAATCAGCGCGCGGTCGGCCAGGTGCAGTGCGGCAATCGCGTTTTGTTCGACAATAATGGTGGTCATGCCGAGCGATTTGATTTGCTCTAGCGTTCGTTCAATTTCCTGCACAATCACCGGTGCTAAACCTTCATAAGGCTCGTCCAGCAGTAATAGTTTGACATCGCGCATCAGGGCTCGTGCGAGTGCCAACATTTGTTGCTCACCGCCGGAGAGGGTCACGCCTTCTTGCATTCGGCGTTCGCCGAGACGTGGAAATAAATCATAGACGCGCTCTAGTGACCAGCCTATCGGTGGCGCGATCTGCGCCAGAGTCAAGTTCTCTTCAACGGTTAAACCCTGAATGATGCGGCGGTCTTCTGGCACTAGTCCGATGCCATTACGGGCTGCTTCGTGCGCTCGCATGCTGTGCAATGGCTTGTGGTCTAACCAAATTTCACCGTGATGCAGTGCGGGTGAATCAACCCGCGCTAGTGCGCGCAGTGTCGAGGTTTTGCCCGCGCCGTTACGCCCTAACAATGCGACGATTTCGCCTTCGCGGATATCAAAACTGACGCCCTGCACAATGTAGCTTTCGCCATAATAGGCATGCAGGTCCCAGACCGAACAGTAAGCGCGTTGCCCACCTTGTGCGATCGCGGGTTTGACCCCGGGTGCTGAAATCGGCTTCGTCGAAACCTTGCTGCCGCTCGACGGTTCGAGATGATTGTTTTCTGTTTCGCTCACAACTGTGCACCTCCGAGATAGGCTTCTTGAACTTTCGGATGACCTTTGATTTCTTCGGGTAATCCTTCCGCGATCACGGTGCCTTGGGCGAGCACCGATATTTTTTGCGCGAGCGAGAAAACCACGTGCATATCATGTTCGATAACCACCATGGTGATACCGCGCGCCGCAATTTTTTTGAGTAGATCGATGGTGTTGTTGGTGTCCGCGCGGGCCATCCCGGCGGTGGGCTCATCGAGCAACAACAATTTGGGTTTTTGCACCAGGCACATGGCCAGCTCGAGTCGGCGTTTGTCGCCGCGCGAGAGTTGGCTTGCGATGCTGTCAGCTTTTTCCACAAGACCCACATCTTCGAGCATTTCCATCGCTTGTTGACGAATTCCCGATTCGTTTTTGACCGCTCCCCAGGGGTTGATCTTGAAAGCCCCATCGCGCCGCGCAAAGGCCGGGATCATGATGTTTTCGGCCAAGTTTAATTCGCCGAAAATCTCAGGCGTCTGAAAAACTCGACTGACACCAATCTGATTGATTTCGTGTGGCTTCTTGCCGAGCAATGACTTGCCGTCGAAGTCGACGCTACCGGTGTCAGGATTTAGACGACCGATGAAACAGTTGAGCAAGGTCGATTTGCCGGCGCCGTTGGGGCCAATAATGGCATGCACGGTGCCTGCTTCAATTTCAAGGTTGACCTCATCTAGAGCTTTCAGGCCGCCAAACCGTTTGTTGATATTTTTTACCGTAAGAATCGCCATCTGCTTTACTCCGTGCCCGCGACAGGTTTGTCGGCAGTGGTTGCTGGGGGAGGTGGGTCGTCTTGTTTATCTA
This sequence comes from uncultured Gammaproteobacteria bacterium, assembly GCA_965364115.1. Classification (GTDB taxonomy): domain Bacteria; phylum Pseudomonadota; class Gammaproteobacteria. The sequence continues at coordinate 6,502 of CBDTWQ010000022.1, forward strand.
ATTTTCTTCGAACCATTATGTTGATTCGATTAATCCCTTCCATCAGCCCACCGGGGAGGAAGATCACAATCAGCATGAACAGTGCGCCGAGGGTCAGGTGCCAGCCTTCACCGACAAACAAGCCAACTAAGGTAACCACGATATTCTGCAAGAAGTCGGGTAAGAAACCGAAGACCGAATTCAAGATGCCATCATTGAATGATGAAAAAATATTCTCGAAATATTTGATCACACCCGCGCCGATCAGCGGTCCTAGCAGGGTGCCGGTGCCACCCAGTATGGTCATTAAAACGACCTCGCCACTGGCGGTCCATTGCATTCGTTCTGCGCCTGCGAGCGGGTCAGTGACCGCCAGCAGCCCACCGGCAAGACCGGCATACATGCCCGAAATAACGAACGCGGTGAGGGTGTAGGGGCGTGTATTAAGTCCGGTATACGATAGACGATTTTGATTCGATTTGACCGCGCGCAGCATCATTCCAAACGGTGAGCGGAAGATTCGTAGCGAAACAAAAAACATGATCACTAGCAGCACGCCACAGAAGTAGTAACCACTCCAGCCTGACATTGATAGACCAAACAGTGAAGTCGAAGGCAGGCCTTCGCCACGTGCGACGCCAAACGCGGCGTCGAGCACTCTTGGGTCATGCAGTCTGAGCTGAAGGCCGGTTTCGCCATTGGTGATGGGGGTCAGAACCGAGTAGGCAAGGTTGTACGACATCTGCGCGAAAGCCAGCGTCAGAATGGAGAAGTAGATGCCGGATCGGCGCAGTGCAATAAAGCCAATAATGAGTGCAAATATGCCGCCGATCAAAGTCGATAGAATAATCGCCGGAATCACGTTCATGGTCATCAGTTTAAAGCTCCAAACCGCGGTATAGGAGCCGATGCCGAGAAATGCCGCGTGGCCAAAGGATAAATAGCCGGTCAGACCAAACAGAATGTTAAAACCAATCGCGAAGATTCCAAAAATCGCGAATTTCTGCAGTAAGTCTGGGTAGCCGCCACCGATTGGCATCATGATCAAAGGGCCGAGCACCACCGCAAGGATCACGCCGATCATCAACACACTGTCACTTCTATCGAGATTTAATATTTTATTGAGGTCAATTAGTTTCATCATTTAATCCTCCATCACGCCTTTACGGCCGAGCAGGCCGCGCGGCCTAACCAGTAATATAACCACCGCAACCAGATAAATAATGATCTGGTCGATGCCGGGCAGCAGCGATTTGACTTCATTCATCGAGGCGAAGGATTGCAGGATGCCAAGCAAGAAACCGGCGGCGACGGCCCCCCCTAAGCTGCCCATGCCGCCGACCACCACGACTACAAAACTTAAGACGAGGAAGTCCATGCCCATATGATAATCGGGTGACAAAATGGGGGTATACATGACGCCCGCCACTCCGGCGACCACGGCGGCGAGACCGAACACAATGGTAAAGCGACGATCGATATCGATACCCAGCAGGCCAACCGTTTCGCGGTCAGCCATGCCGGCTCGCACTACCATGCCAAAGGTGGTGTATTTCAGGAAGGCAAAGACGCTGCTGAGAATGGCGGCGGAGAAAAGTAGATAGACGATTCGCCACCAGGGGTAAACGATCGCACCTTCGGAAAATCCGAAAAGTGATCCAAAGTCAAAAGAGCCGGCCACCATCGCGGGAGCGGGCTGTGGGATCGGGTTGGCGCCGAACTGCGCCTTGACGATTTCTTGCACCACGATCGCCAGACCGAAGGTGACCAGAATTTGATCGGCATGCGGTCGTTTGTAAAAATGGCGGATCAGGCCGCGTTCCATCACGATGCCAATAATCAGCATCACCGGAATGGCCAGCAGTATCGCTAGCGGAACCGAGTAATTGAGCAAGGTTGCGCCAAAATCGCCGAACCATATTTCGGCATAAGGCGTTCGAATCTCCATCGGAGTGCCCCAGGCGGTGAGCCGGGTGGGGTCTAAGACCACTCGCTCGAGGCTAAAGAGACCTCTGAGTGTGACGGCACAAAAAGCGCCTAGCATGAAGAGCGCACCATGCGCGAAGTTGACAACGCCAAGCGTGCCGAAGACCAGGGTCAGCCCGAGCGCGATTAGCGAATAAGCGGCGCCCTTATCGAGCCCGTTTAAAACTTGTAAAACGAATGCATCCATCAAAATAACCTCGAGACGTGATGGTATTTTGGAGTGGTGTCAATACGAAGTGCCGAGTTTCAGCTTTGCTTGCAATGAAACGAATCTCGTATTGAGAATGTCGGGGCACCAGACGATGCCCCGACTATGTCGCTAAACGAACTAGCCGTTGTTGTAGGGACCGAGGTCTCCACCCAACATCGAAGCCGAATACTCGACTTGTGAGCGAGGTGTTACCTCGACCACTTCGAGAACGTCAAACTTAGAAGTGGGGTTTTCCTTGCCTTTCACGACCAGCACGTCTTTGAAGCACTGGTGATCGTCGGCACGATATTCGGTAGGACCATTGCCAAGACCATCAAACTTGAAGCCTTCGAGTGATTTACCGACGCCGCTAGGCATGAAAGTGCCCGCACGTTGACAAGCATCTGCATAGAGCAGTGCTTGAGAGTAACAAGTGTGAGCTGCCTGGCTGGGTGGGAATCCGTAGGCTTGTCCAAAAGACTTAACAAATGCCTTTGAGCCCGCATCCGACAATGACCAATGCCAGTTGGTAGAACCGAAGATGCCTTTAACATTGGCACCCGCACCTTGAGCCATCAAACGCGAGTAGAGTGGAACCACAATCGCGAAGTCTTTGCCATTCACTTGCTTGTCACGCAGGCCGAATTGAACCGCCTGAGTCAGCGAGTTGACCATGTCTTTACCATAGTGGTTCAGAACCAAAACGTCAGCACCCGAGTTCAGAACGGGCGTGATGTATTGCGAGAAGTCGCCTGCACCTAGTGGTGTGCGGACGGCTGCAGCAGTATCCCAGCCCATGTTTTCGGTGTATTTCTTGATTGAGCCTTCTTGTGACCAGCCCCAAGTGTAGTCAGCGGTCAGGTGGTAAGCCTTACGCTCGGTGCCGAACGCATTTTTCAAAACTGGTGCTAACGCAGCACCTGACATTTCGGTGTTGAAAAAGTGACGGAAACCATTGGCGCGCTTGTCTTTGCCGGTGGTGTCGTTAGAGTGAGTCAGGCCAGCCATGAAAATGACGCCTGCTTCTTGGCATAAGCCCTGAACCGCAATCGCAACGCCCGATGAAGAGCCGCCGGTGATCATCACGGCGCCGTCTTTTTCGATCATTCGTTTGGCTGAAGCACGTGCCGCGTCAGATTTGGTTTGCGTGTCGCCGGTGACGAAGGTGACCTTCTTGCCGTTGACGCCGTTACCACGTAAAGCTTTCGATGAGAAAGTGTTCAGCATGCCGCCGTCGCCTTCGCCATTGATGTGCTTCACCGCTAGCTCGTATGCACGTAGTTCATCTGCGCCTTCATCGGCGTAAGCGCCGGTTTGCGGTACGTTGAAACCGAAAGTTACATTCGAACCTTTAGGTTCATTGCGGTAAGCCGCGTAAGAATTGGTGAAAATCATCGGCGACGAAATGCCCGCGCCAATCACCATGCCAGTTTTCAGAAACTTGCGTCTTGTATTGTTGAACTCACTCATTGTTGGGACTCCTCCAAAGATGGAATAATTTTAGTTTTTAAACGTATCAAGTAAACGTATCAAGTAAATCTATCTAGGGTCATTCGAATGTTTAATATTATTGTTATCCGAATGACCGGGTCATCTTCGTGGAGACCTGTTGATAATTCAATAAGAGGCTGAGAATTAAGACAATTCTTGTCAAGATTTGTAATTATGTAAATGGTAACATGTAAATTATTGACAGCATGAAAGGCTCGTGAGCAGGGGTTGTAAGCTTGAAAATGAAACGAAACATACTGGGTCCGCGAATTCGTGAGCGACGGCGTGAGCTGGCCATAACCCAAGCTGATTTGGCGCGTACGGTTGAGATATCGCCGTCTTACCTGAATTTGATCGAGCACAATAAACGCGACATTGGTGGGGTTTTGTTGAGCAAGGTGGCTGCAGCGCTGGAGATTCCGCTGCACGACCTCGACGGTGCTGCGGATCGGCGCTTGCTAGAAACCTTGTTGGAAATGGCGCAAAGGCCCGAGTTGCAAAGCCTTGGCGCTGATAGCAGCAGTGCCGGTGAATTGATCGGGCGCTTTCCAGGTTGGGCGCGCAGCATGGTTGCTTTAACGCGCTCAGAACGCGAAGCCACGCGGGTTGCCCAAATTTTGGGTGATCGTTTGGCACATGACCCCGTGTTGGGCGAAACGCTGCACAAAATGCTGAGTAAAATAGCGGCGTTGCGATCAGCCGCTGAGATCGTCAACGAAGATATAACCTTAGAATTGGAGCAACAGAATCGGTTTTACGCGATTATTCAGGAGGAAAGTCACCAACTTAGTCAGCATGCGGATGCCTTGGCTGCCTATTTTGACAATGTGGCGCTGGAGAAGCGGGCGCTGACACCTGTCGATGAGGTCGATGCGTTGTTCGAGAGCTATAACAATCATTTCGCTGAGATTGAAACCTTGGCCACTGAGTTGCATTCGAACCTGCCGCAAGGCTCGGCAGATTTGCGCTTTGACAGTGCGACTAATTTGGCTGAACAGCAGATGACCAAGTGTATTGACCGATTAATCGCAAAGGCCTCAACACTCGACACCGAAATTGCCCGCACACGTGCTAAACAAGTGCTGCTTCAATATAGTGTCGCTGCGATCATCGCACCCAACCAACCGTTTCAAGCAGTCGCTTCAGACTGTGGCTTCGATATTTCACTGCTCGCTGATTGCTTCACGACTAGCTACGAAGTCGTTTTTTCGCGTTTAAGCGCGCTGCTTGGTGCGAATGGCCAAGCACGGTTTGGCTACTTTCAGTCGAATGCGTCGGGTACTATTCTTCAATCACGACATTTGCCTGGGCTGAGAGTGTCGCGTTTTGGCTCGGCCTGTCCGCTGTGGGTTTTGTATCGTGCGCAACAAACACCCGCGACCTTGATGCGCCAGCTAGTGGTGCTGCCGACCGGGGAGAGATATGTGTTTGTGGCTTATTCGCACAGTTCAAGTGCGGTTGGTTATGGTCAACCGCAACATTACATAACCGAGATGATTGCGTTTAACCATCGCGATGCAGAAAATAGCGTGTATGCAGTGCCAAGCGACTCGGTCGCCGAACCGATTGGCATTTCTTGTCGTTCATGCCCTCGAAAAGCCTGTGAGCATCGAGTGCCCGATCCGTTGACGGGTTGAATTTAAGTGTCGAGGACCTGAATGCAAAAACCAATCAGTGAACGTCCAGACCGTCGTAAATCAGACCGTCGTAAATTACTCGACCGGGCGATTATCTTGCTACTGGTGGGCATTGCGTTGCTGATGCCACCGCTGGCTGGAATATTTCAAATGGATTTTCGAATATTTGGGATTCCGGTCACCTTGCTCTATTTGTTCTTGGTCTGGGGGTTATTGATAGGCTGCGCCGCGCTGTTGTCAGGGCCGTTGCAGCGCAAAGCGGATTGGCATCATTCGAAAACGAGTTCAACGCCGAATTCAGCGCAACAATCAAGCCTAGAGGAGCAGTAGTGCTCTCGGTTGATCTGCTGCTGACGGTTTGCCTGGGTTATGTGGCGTTGCTATTCGCGCTAGCATTCTATGTCGATCGGCGCGCGCGACAAGGCTATGCGCGCTGGATTCAATCACCGGTCGTCTACACGCTGTCGATTTCGGTCTACTGCACCTCGTGGACTTTCTACGGTGCGGTTGGTTCGGCGGCGCGCAATGGCCTCGAATTCATTACGATTTATCTCGGGCCCACGCTGGTTTTCGTCGGCTGGTGGTGGTTGCTACGAAAGTTGGTGCGGATTGGCCGAGTGCATCGAATCACCTCAATCGCGGATTTAATCTCTTCAAGATATGGCAAGAGTTCGAGCATCGCGGTGATCGTGACCCTAATGGCGTTGGTCGCAACGACTCCTTATATCGCACTGCAATTACAATCGGTCACTCGCAGTTATCAAGTGATTGTGGGCGAGGTTAACGTCACTTTGACCGCTTTCGTGGTGGCAGCAGGGATGGCGTTATTCGCGATTTTGTTTGGAACCCGCACGATCGATTCTAACGAGCGCCATCATGGCGTGGTGGCGGCTATTGCAGTTGAGGCGATTATTAAACTTTTCGCACTGCTGGCGGTTGGTCTTTTTGTGGTCTTTGGAGTGGCGGGAGGGGTTGGTTCGGTGTTCGATAATGTTGACACGGAAGTGATTTATGGCGAAGGAAGCATTTTCGACACTCGTTGGGTGGTGCTGACATTTCTCTCGGCGACAGCGATTATTTGCCTGCCGCGTCAGTTTCAAGTCACCGTAGTCGAGAATGTCGACGAGCGCCATCTGGCGACTGCATCGTGGTTGTTTCCACTGTATTTATTCGGCATGTGTCTATTTGTGATGCCAATTGCGATTGCCGGGCTGAAGTATTTGCCCGCAACCGCTAATCCCGACCTGTATGTTTTGACTTTGCCCTTGTCATTTCAGCGAGAGGATCTCGCTTTGTTGGCGTTCTTGGGTGGTTTTTCTTCGGCCACTTCAATGGTTATTGTCGCCGCGATTGCGGTGTCGACGATGGTGTCCAACCATATAATTGTGCCAATCGCTTTGGCGTTGTTTCGCGGTGGTCGCGAAGTTAGCGGCGACGTGCGCCAATTGATTTTGACCTCGCGTCGGATTAGCATTGCCGGCGTTTTAGGCTTAGGTTTCTTGTATTTTCATGCCAGCGGTGGCTCCGATGCGCTGGCCGCAATCGGTTTGATTGCCTTTGCCGGTGTGGCTCAGTTTATGCCCAGTTTGATCGGCGGAATTTTTTGGCGAGGTGCGACCCGAGCCGGCGCTCTTTCAGGGCTGCTGATTGGATTCTTTTTATGGGCTTACACCTTATTCTTACCGAGCTTCGAGGGCAGCGTGTTGTTGAACTCCGAGGTGCTATCCAATGGGTTGTTTGGGTTTAGCGCATTGAGGCCGCAATCGCTGTTTGGGCTCGAAGGTTTTGATCCGTTAGTGCATGCGCTGATTTGGAGCCTGGGCGCTAACAGCTTGGTGTTTTTAGTGGTCTCCGGCTTCAGCGACACCACCCCGCTCGAGCGGTTGCAAGCAACCTTGTTTGTGGACGTGTTTAGCGATATTCCGGAAGAATCTAGGCGGTTTGATCCCGACCAAGTGCGCGTTGAAGACCTGTTTGTGCTGGCGCAGCGAATTCTAGGAGCGGTTCCGGCGCGAAAGTTGTTTGACTCGATGGTCGCCGAGCAAGGCTCATCCGGAAACCTGCCGATTCCGACCGATGCGATCATTGTGAATTTGGAACGCGAACTCGCTGGCAGTGTTGGAGCCGCTTCGGCACATGCGATGGTCAGCCGTG
>CBDTWQ010000023.1:0-13768 GCA_965364115.1 uncultured Gammaproteobacteria bacterium
CCTGGTCACGCAATGTCTGCAGCTGCGAACCCTGCAAATCAGTTTGATCACCAAGGCCGACCAGCACTGCCAACGGCGTTTTCAAGCTATGCGCCAAATCGTCCATCGCATTGCGGTAGCGCTGACGCTGGAGCTGCTCACGCTTCAGCAAGATATTTAGGTTCTCGGTCAAGGGTTCAATTTCAGTGGGGTAGCTTTTTTCAAAGCCTATTTGTCGCTGATCTTCTATCGCCTTCACTTCTAGGCCAACCTGATGCAAGGGCCGCAAGCTCCAGCGCATCACCGCATACATAATGATCAACAACAAACAGGTCGTCACGATCAACCAGGTCCACAAGGTTTGTCGAAATCGATTCAACTGCTCGAAATGGTTGCTAGCTTCTCGCCAAACAGCCACCTGATAATTTCTCAGTTGAAGATCGACATCAGGCCACTGAATCGCAAAGCCGAGTCTGAAATAAGATCGGCCCAAGTGTTCGACACTTTCGAAATTCCATATTCCAACCTCGAGTTCCGCCATCTTTGGCAAACTGACCGTCAGCGATTTCGAACCCCAAATCTGTCGCTGTTCGGCGTCATACAAGAGCGCATATAGGCCGGAATTTCGGGTCAACAAATCAGGCTCGAACAAGCGTTCATCTGAAACCGTAATGCTGCGCCCAAGATCATCCTGATCGACCGCTGCCAATAAATTGTAAGTCAATAGTTGCAGACCATCCTCGTGAGCCTGCAAAGCCCGCTTGACCACTGCACGCTCTAAAGCGATCGCGGTGAGGACCATAAACAGCACCAACACCACCATCGAAACCAGGGTTAGTCGAGACTTAATCGACCTCAACTGGGCGTTGCTCGGCTCAGGGAAAATCGATAGCCACGCCCGCGCAAGGTCTCGATCGGTCTCAGGTTTTCATCAGGATCCAATTTTTGTCTCAACCTGCGGATAAAAACCTCAATCACGTTGCTATCATTATCGCTTTCGTCATCATAAAGGTGGACGGTCAGAACGGTTTTCGAGATGACTTCATCCGCATGTAACATCAAATACTCTAACACCTTGTATTCGAATGCGGTTAACCCGATCTCACGATCCTCGACATAGCAACGTTGTGCGGCCGTATCGAGGCTCACAGGAGGACAGCTGATCCGCGAATCTGACCAGCCCGTAGCGCGCCTAATTAACACTCGAATTCGCGCCAACATTTCTTCGTAATGAAAAGGCTTGACCAGATAGTCATCCGCGCCAGCGTCAAGCCCTTCAACTTTCTCTTGCCAACGTCCACGCGCAGTCAAAATCAGAATCGGTAGCTGCTCGCCTTGGCTTCGAATCTTTCGAATCACTTCAAGCCCAGAAAGTTTCGGCAAGCCCAAATCAATAATCGCAACATCGGCTGGAAACTCCTGCAGGAGATATAAGCCATCATCGCCATTGTCAGCAAAATCAACCGCAAAGCCCTCTCGCTTCAAACGCGTGACGATTTGCTGTTGAATGTCGATGTCATCTTCTATAACGATTGCGCGCATACTAATTTCATCTTAGATTTCGATTATTCATTCAGACCTTGAAACATTGGGAGATCACCATTCCGATATTGTTGTGGTCGTCGCGACGCAAATTTGAATTCACTTACCGTGAAAACAGATTCAAAACATGATGCGGATAAATATCGAAACAAAAGATCGCTCGATGCCTCATTACCTCAGTTATATAGCACACCCTGCGCTTGGTTTACCGTCGCAATCCGCGGGCAGAGACATACTCGGTGATTGTTTAGTCCGACTGCACTCGATCGTTATCCACTTTAGAATTGAAACAAAAACGAAAAAATCATATTCGACGCAGTTTGTCATCGAGCGCGATGGGGGTTGGGTAGCGTGCGACAATATAATAAGAAGAAAAAATAAAGCTCGCTAAAGTGGCTATCTGAATCAAATAAGACACTTCACTCCTTATCAGCGTGAGCTCTGCTGCCATCACGGCTATCAGCAAAGAAAATTCACTCATTTGACCCAAACGCATCGCCACTTCAGTTGAGCGCTGTTCGTTCTCGTCAGTGATTCGCAACATAAATCGATAAAGCAATGGTTTGATTACGATCGCCATCAAGGTCAATCCCAACGCGGCCAGCCAAATGTCAGGCAACACCCCTAAGTTAAAACCGGCGCCCAGGGCAACAAAGAATATGATCAGAAAGAAGTCTCGCAATGGTTTCAAGTTTTCGGCGATGAACAGCGCAATCCGGCTCCGCGCGATGCTGACGCCGGCAACAAAAGCACCAATTTCATAGGATAGGCCCAATTGCTCAGCCGCTTCTGCGAAGCCGAGACACCAACCGATAGCCAGCAGAAAAATATACTCCTGGATTCGATCAAAATGGGCAATTAATCGAGTGAGTACAAATTTTTCCAGCAGATAGGCCGTTGCCACAATCCCGGGAAACGCCACCATGGGTTGCAGCATTGCGAGCCAACCGTGCTCCATTTGAGCGCTGCCATCGAGTGCCAACAGCAGGAAAATCGCGATGATATCTTGCAGCAGTAGAATACTGATGATGACCTCACCGGTATGTTGGTGATGGAGCACCGTGGTAGGAATCAACTTGAGCCCAATAATCGTGCTCGAAAAGATCAAGCCCGCTCCGATAATTAGCGCCTCGATGTGGCTATAGCCAAACAGCCGACTATAGGCATAGCCTATCAATAACAGAACCAGCGAACATGCGCCGGTGATCAAGGTGGTCTTGCCCGCCAGTTGTATCAACTTTTGCGGGTGAAGATTCAGGCCGAGCAGAAACAGCAGAAAAATGATTCCGATATTGGCAATATTTTGAATTAATGCAACGTCACCAATCAAATTTAGACCCCAAGGCCCAATCAGCAATCCCAGCACAATATACGCAATAATCAGCGATTGACGAAGACTCATCGCCAAGGTGGCGAGCACCGCTGCGCCGGTGAAAATCAGAAATAGAATATAGACGATCGAGTGATCTTGCATGCGGCCAAGGTTAACACAGGGTGCGTCTTTCAGGTTGGCAACGAGAGGCTTGATTTTTCATTGTGTTGGCCTAAGCTAGGCGCCTCTTTTATCCACCTCAGCCTCAATGTTCGCACTTGAAATCAACAACCTATTCAAAACCTACAGCAGTGGCCTCGAAGCGCTTAAGGGGATTAGTCTAACGGTAGAGAAGGGTGATTTTTTCGCCCTTCTAGGCCCCAACGGTGCGGGTAAATCGACCTGCATTGGAATTATTTCGGGCTTGGTTAACAAGAGCCGCGGTGAGGTTAAAATTTTCAACTATTCGATCGATGATCAATTTATCAAAGCCAAGTCATTATTAGGCTCAGTGCCACAAGAGTTTAATTTCAACAGCTTTGAACCAGTTGAAGAAATCGTCATTAATCAGGCGGGCTACTATGGCGTGCCGGCCAAAATTGCGCGACGAGAAACCGAACGTTACCTCAAACAACTGGGTATATGGCAACATCGACATTCCCAGGCTCAAAGACTCTCCGGCGGAATGAAACGACGTTTGATGATCGCTCGAGCGTTAGTTCACAAACCCCAGTTACTGATTCTAGATGAACCCACCGCAGGTGTTGACATCGAGTTGCGCCGAAGCATGTGGGACTTTCTGGAAGAGATTAATCAGCGCGGAACCACTATCATTCTGACCACTCACTATCTCGAAGAAGCGGAGCGCATGTGTCGTAACGTCGCCATCATCGACGATGGTGAGATAGTCCAAAACAGCAGCATGAAATCTCTACTCAAACAGCTGAACAGCGAAACCTTTGTGCTCTATCTGCGCGACACAATCGACCAGGCGCCTGCGCTTGAAGGCTTTGGTAAAGTCCAGCGAATCGATCATCAAGTGATTGAAGTAGAAGTGCCGCACACTCGGACTATCAACGATCTTATCGAAGCAATGAATGCGAAAAATATCGTGGTCGAAAGCATGCGCAATAAAGCAAACCGACTCGAAGAATTGTTCATCGAGCTGACGACGAAAAGCAAAATCGAGGAAAATCGCTAATGTGGGGCCAGTTTTGGATCGCTTATTTGACGATTGCTCGTAAGGAAGTGAAGCGTTTCACCCGACTTTGGGTGCAAACCATTTTCCCACCGGTGGTGATGGTTGCCCTCTATTTCATCATCTTCGGCAATTTGATCGGTCAGCGAGTCGGCGAGATGGACGGCATGAGTTACATCGATTTCATCATGCCCGGCTTAGTCATGATGTCGATCATCACTAATTCCTATGCGAACGTTGTCTCTTCTTTTTATGGCGCCAAATATTCGCACCACATCGAAGAAATGCAAATTGCACCCGTACCTGATTTGGTCATTTTACTGGGCTTCATGACCGGTGGCATTGTGCGCGGGCTTTGCGTCGGAGTAGCGGTAACCTTAGTCTCTATGTTTTTTACTAAATTCACTATTCACAGCCCCACCATCATTGTTCTGGTGGCAATCCTCACCTCCAGTTTGTTTTCCATGGCCGGTTTATTAAATGCGATCTATGCCAACAGTTTTGATGACATCAGCATCATCCCAACTTTCGTGCTAACCCCGTTGACCTACCTCGGTGGAATTTTTTACTCGATCAAACTATTGCCCGAGGTTTGGCAACTAGTCTCTCTGGGGAACCCAATTTTATATATGGTCAACAGCTTTCGCTTTGGCTTTCGCGGCAGCAGTGATATCGAACTGATAACCGCACTCAGCGTCATTGTGTTTTTCAACGCCGCTTTATTCGCCCTTTGCTTAACCTTGCTAAAGCGCGGCACCGGAATTCGTCAGTGAGCAGCAACCCAATCGAGTTAATCGATATTGGGGTTAATCTAACCAGCCAAAGTTTGCTGCACGATGTGCCAGGCCTGCTTCAGCGCGCTCAACAGGTTGGCGTAACCAAGCTGGTGGTGACCGGCACTGACCTCGAGTCAAGCGAGCAGGCGATAGCGCTCTGCCGACAATTCACTTCACAACTTGTCTCAACCTGCGGGGTCCATCCTCACCATGCGAGCGAATGGAGTGAGCAATCCTATAAACGCTTGCAGGCGTTGGCCAAAACACCTTGTGTTCGCGCGATTGGTGAAACAGGGCTCGACTTCAATCGCAATTATTCAGCTAGAGACGCGCAGGAACTGGCTTTCTTGCAACAAATGGAGCTGGCGACAGAACTGGGCATGCCACTTTTCTGCCACCAGCGAGATGCGCACCAACGCTTCCTCGAATTGTTGTTGAAGTATCGCGATCGAGTCCCTGCGGTGGTGGTGCATTGCTTTACTGACAATCACCAAGCCTTGCTGGATTATCTCGAAATCGATTGTCACATTGGCATTACCGGCTGGGTTTGCGACGAACGAAGAGGTCTTGAATTGCAAAAGTTAGTGAAATTAGTGCCATCGAATAGGATTATGCTGGAAACCGACGCACCCTATCTTTTACCACGCGACCTTGAGCCCAAACCAGCTAGCCGAGTCAATCAACCCGCGTATCTACCCCACATTCTGCAAAAGGTCGCGAAGCTGCGCAATCAAGATCCGCTTGAACTAGCGCAAGATTGCCTGCGCAATAGCAAAGCATTTTTCAAGATCGATTAATCGTCTTATTTCAAAATGTAAGTCGCGTAAAAATACGCCTATTTAGCTCAATCCAGGGTTACATGCTTAAGAATCCGAACTAGACTTAAGACGTCTCGAGTGCGCAGTTTTTTAATGAACGATCAAGTCAAACTCAATTTCTTTGCGTCAACTCCAGAGCCCTGCAGCTACCTGGACAACCGCGATTCGGTCAGTGCCTTCGCCAATCCTCACATGGATATGGATATGAGCACCTATAACGACCTGATCAAGCACGGCTTTCGGCGTTCAGGTGGTTATATTTATCGTCCTCATTGTCCGCAATGCCAGGAATGTATTTCAGTTCGAGTCCCGGTGAAGAAACACCAATTTTCACGCAGTGAACAGCGCGTTATCAAACGCAACTCGGATGTCACGATCAACATCATGCCAGCCAAGTTTCGTGACGAGCACTTCGATCTCTATCGGCGCTACATTGCCAGCCGACATAACGACGGCAGCATGGCCAACCCAAGCAAGTCGGATTACCATCGTTTTCTAATTTGCGATTGGACAGACACCCTGTTCTTCGAGTATCGCTTGAATCAAGTTTTGCTGGCGGTTGCGGTTTGCGACCTAACCGACAGCGGTTTATCAGCGGTCTATACCTTTTTCAACCCCGATTACAGTGCTCGAAGCCTCGGCCATTTTTCGATATTGGAGCAAATAGAAGAGAGCAAACGGCGTGATCTCGAATTTCTTTATCTGGGATACTGGATTAAGAATTGTGACAAGATGAACTACAAGCGCCGCTACAAACCACTCGAAGCCTATCTCAACGATCAGTGGATCGCTATCTCAACAGATTAGTCAACTATTCTCACGCAGGGGGACCACTAAGGCTGCCAAGTGGTACCTCTAAGATTTGCATGATTGAAATCTTTACACCGCTAGTCAAAACAGCTTAGCCAATTTTACCCAATCAAAAGCCGGGCCCGGATCCGTTTTTCGATTCGGCGCAATATCGCTGTGCCCGGTGACATTCTCTCGATCAATATTCGGATAGTGCAAACTCAGCGCGTGCAATAGACGAGCCAAACTATCGTACTGATGATGGCTATAGGGCTCTTCATCGCAACCCTCAAGCTCAATCCCAATCGAAAAATTGTTACAGCCACTTTCCCCACGCCAACTCGAAATACCCGCATGCCAGGCACGATCTTGAAACGAAACGAACTGAGTTATCTTGCCTGCACGCGCAATCATGCAATGAGCTGAAACTTTCATCTCGGTAATTTTGGCGAAGTAGGGATGATCGTTTGGATTAAGCTGATTGCAGAAAAATTGCGCTATATAGCCGCCGCCATACTGCCCAGGTGGTAGGCTAATGCCATGAACAACGACTAATTTGATGCTGGTGTTATCAGGTCTCGGATCAAAATTGGGCGAAGCCACCACTTCGACCGATCGCAGCCAGCCGGCTTCATCGACCGTTAGTAAGGACATGTGCCCTCCCTAGCCAGTAGAAGGTCAGTATAGAGGGTCAGTGAGCTAGGATCTGACTGAGAAACAGTTGGGTGCGCTCATGCTGCGGATTATCAAAGAACTGGTGTGGCTCATTTTCTTCAATAATTTCGCCGCCATCCATAAAGATAACCCGATTAGCAACGGTTTTGGCAAAGCCCATTTCATGCGTCACACACAACATCGTCATGCCTTCTTGCGCCAGCTCGATCATTACATCGAGCACTTCCTTGATCATCTCAGGGTCGAGCGCAGAGGTGGGCTCATCAAACAACATGATTCTCGGGCTCATGCAGAGCGAACGAGCAATCGCGACACGCTGTTGTTGGCCGCCCGAGAGCTGGCCGGGGAATTTAAGCGCTTGATCGGGGATTTTAACCCGTTCAAGATATTTCATCGCGGTGGCTTCGGCCTCTTTACGCGACAATTGCTTGACCCAGATAGGCGCCAATGCGCAGTTTTCCAAAACGGTGAGATGCGGAAACAAATTGAAATGTTGAAAGCACATACCAACTTCACGCCGAATCGCATCGATGTTTTTGAGGTCGTTAGTTAACTCGACATTGTCTACGATGATGTCACCTTGCTGGTGTTCCTCGAGTCGGTTAATGCAACGGATTAGAGTCGACTTCCCTGAACCCGACGGCCCACAGATGACGATGCGCTCGCCATGATTCACTTCAAGATTGATATTCTTCAGGACGTGGAAAGCGCCGTACCATTTATGCATGTTCTGAATTCGAATCACCACCTCATCGGAAACATTCAACTTCGCTCCAGTGGTTAGAGATTCAGCAACACCTTGTTCTTGCTCAGTCATAGCTTAATACCTGGGTTAGTGTCCCGTATGGAGTTTCTTTTCCAGAAATAACGAATAGCGTGCCATCGAAAAACACGACACAAAGAAAAATAGTGCGACAAACACGTAAACCTCGGTCGACAGACCCTGCCATTTGACATCGGCCAGCGAAGCGCGACCGATCCCCAGTAGATCAAACAAACCGATGATGATCACTAGTACCGAGTCTTTATACAAACCAATGAACGTGTTGACGATGCCTGGTATCGAAATCTTTAGCGCTTGCGGCAAAATAATTAAGCGCATCGATTGCCAATATTTCAAGCCCATCGAATCGGCCGCCTCGATCTGACCTTTCGGAATTGCCTGCAAGCCGCCTCGCACCACTTCGGCAATGTAAGCCGAGGCGAACAAAGTCACCATAATCAAGACTCGCAATAGCAAGTCAAAGGATACACCAGGTGGCAAAAAGTAATTCAGCATGGTCGACGCAACAAATAGCAGCGTGATCAGCGGCACACCTCGAATAAATTCGATGAAGGTCACGCAGATGATACGCAGTGCCGGCATATGCGATTGCCTACCGAGGGCAAGTGCAATGCCGATGGGGAGTGATCCAATGATACCGGTTACCCCGACAACCATGGTCAACATGAGGCCACCAAATTTATCGGTTGACACGGGTTCGAGCCCCAGTCCACCAATTAACAGCCAACCTATGACAACTGGCGTAATCAAAGAAAACCAAAGCCCCAGCTTTCGATAAGGCACGGTATCAAACAGAACCGGGACAAAGGCCGCGATCATCATGATGAAGGCGAGATTAACTCGCCAGCGTTCGGCTTCCGGATAAAAGCCATAGATAAAGAGCTCGAAGCGTAAACTGATAAAAGCCCAACAAGCGCCGCGCTCTCCCCCGGCTGAATCCATAATTGCTCGACATTCATCGCGCGACCCCGCGTCCCAAACAGAATTAACGAAAATCCATGCAAAAGCAGGTGGAACCAGCAGATAGAGGAAATACAACGTCAATACCGTGATCACGATATTAGTGGTTGAAGATAATAGGTTGGTTCGAACCCAGCCGACAACGCCAATCATGTTGGCCGGTGGCGGCAGACTTGGGTGAGTTCCCGGTGCGTAGTTAGGTTGATCGCTCATATTATAGTTGCGCCCCTATCGCTCGACCAGTTTCATTCTTTGGTTATACCAATTCATGAAGGCTGAAATGGTCAATGATAAGATCAGGTAAA
This sequence comes from uncultured Gammaproteobacteria bacterium, assembly GCA_965364115.1. Classification (GTDB taxonomy): domain Bacteria; phylum Pseudomonadota; class Gammaproteobacteria. The sequence goes on from CBDTWQ010000023.1 coordinate 9,139, forward strand.
GCGCCAATACGATGGTCATACATTCCATCTCTCGACCCGTTTGGTTCAACGAGATGCCGCCAATCGTGGCAACAATATCCATATAGCCAATCGCAATAGCCAGTGAAGAATTCTTCGCCAAGTTAAGATATTGACTCGACAAAGGCGGAATAATCACTCGTAACGCCTGCGGCACAATGACTAGTTGCATGGTGCGATTGGGCTTAAGGCCCAGCGCATAGGCCGCTTCGGTTTGGCCATGGCTAATTGCCTCAATGCCTGCGCGGACAATCTCTGCGATGAATGCAGCGGTATAAAGGGCAAGCGCTAAGGTCAGCGCGAGGAACTCTGGCCGTAACACCAATCCGCCTTTGAAATTAAAGCCTTTCAGCACCGACAATTCAAAGGTCATCGGAGAGCCTGCGATAAAATAAACGATTATCGGCACGATGGTGATGGCCGCTAGAGAAATCCATAAAACCGGGTACATCTTACCCGTTTCATCCTGAACTTTTTTGGCATAACCCTTAAACCAAAAAATGAATGCGAAGCCAATAATCAGTGCGATAAACACCGCCCACATCGCCGGTTCAAATAATGGTTTGGGCAGATAAAAACCGCGATTGGTTAGAAAAAACGTATCGTCGAAGTTGATTGCGTTGTGCGGCCTCGGAAGCGTGTTGACTACGACTCCATGCACCAACAGTATGTGCAGCAAGACTGGCACATTACGTACGTATTCAACATAACAATAGGCGACTTTATTGATCAACCAATTTTTTGATAGTCGCAGCACACCCAGCGTAAAGCCAGCTATGGTGGCGATTATGACGCCCGCAACGGCCACTAATAAGGTGTTGAGAATACCCACCACGGTTGCCCGAATGTGGGAGCTACGTGAGTCGTATTCGATTAAGGTTTGATTGATATCGTAGTTCGACGGCTCGCCGAGAAATTTGAAACTGTATCCTTTGCCGATGGCTTCAAGATTTACCATCACGTTATTAACAATGGAGTAGATGAATAAGAACAGAAGCGCGATGGTGACGACCTGAATGGCTACCGAACGCGTGTCCTTGTCATAAACAATTTGGTAAAGCAGAGACTGCTTTTTAGTGTTGTCGCTCGCTGTGGCCATCTTACGTAACGCCCCTCGTCAGTCACGTGTTTACTGCAACTTTTACGAAGCGGCGGTCTAGCAAGACCGCCGCTCGTAAACGCTTACGCTCTAGCGGATAGGCGCGGCATACATCAGACCACCATCAGTCCATTGCGCATTCAAACCACGCGACAGGCCAAGCGGTGTGTTGACGCCAATGTTACGTTCGAAAATTTCACCGTAGTTGCCTACTGCTGAAATCGCACGAACTGCCCATTGCTTGTCTAAACCAATCATTGAGCCAAAGTCACCTTCAGTACCCGCGATGCGGTTGATTGAAGGATTTTTGCCCGCTTTTTTGGCCTGTTGCTTAATGCTTGACTGAGTAATACCCAGTTCTTCAGCCGCAACTAAAACATTCAAAACCCAACGAGTCACGTCAGCCCACTCGTCATCACCTTGACGAACTGCTGGCCCTAATGGCTCTTTAGAAATGATTTCTGGCAAAACAATATGTGCATTCGGGTGATCAAAAGTGCTTCGCGTTGCAGCGAGGCCCGAAGCGTCTGTGGTGTAAAGGTCACAACGACCGGCGAGATAGTTAGTTTGGCCTTCTTCGTTGGTTTCAATCGGCACTGGCTCATAACTCATATCATTGGCACGAAAGTAGTCAGCCAAGTTAAGTTCGGTGGTGGTGCCCGTCTGGATGCAAACCGAAGCCCCATCGAGTTGAGTTGCCGAAGTGACACCCAATGCTTTAGGCACGAGGAAACCTTGGCCGTCATAGTAGTTAACGCCTAAGAAAGTCAGTTTCAGATCAGCGTCACGGCTCATTGTAACGGTGGTGTTGCGATATAAAATGTCGCCTTCACCTGAGTTCAGCACGGTGAAGCGAGTCTTGCCGGTGGTTGGAACGAATTTCACCTTGTTTGGATCACCGAGCACAGCGGCGGCGGTGGCACGACAAAAATCAACATCAAAGCCTTCCCAGCGGCCTGAATCATTCGGGGCACCAAATCCGGCAACACCGGTGGTTACCACGCAGTTGAGCTCGCCACGAGCTTGCACGTCTTGAAGTGTTCCTGCATTAGCTGCTCCTGACGTAGCCGCCATCGCAACGGCTGCAGATACTGCCAGCGTGTTAAAAATTTTCATTAGTCACTCTCTCCAGTTATGTTTTATATAAGGTAGTGTCGACTCAGTTGTCTGGAGCCTATCGCTCTCTATGTCCTAACTACGCCAACAAAACGGAAAGCAGTCATGCCTCCATCGGCTGAGAAGTTAACATAACCAGCGCCCACCGCCAAGAATTTGATCGATTCGTCAATATCAATTTGGGTTTCTGTTAACTGGTTATCACTACGCGGCCTAGCATCGGGATGACTCAAAGGTTAGTCAGTTGAACCACGCGAGATTTGCTGGTTAATCGAGATGACGACACCATCGTCCTAATTTTTGAAAGCGAGTCGACGCTGAAACACCAATGAAAATTGGATGGTCCCTAACGATGATGATGGAGGAAGTGGGTGCCTGAGAATTCTTGATTCAGAGGAATGATAAATGATGCAACACTTGATATTGGTGCATCGATCTAAACCCTAAACCATTCGGCTTAGGCTAAACTTTTCTAGTTCAATTGCAGCTCGGATTGCTTTTCACTCTTTTTACTATGACCAATTTCGGCAAAGTCAACCAGATCACCCAACGCATAACCTTGCGCGTAGTCGACCCCAATTTCTCTCAAGGTTTCAATTAAACCTTCATCGTCAACTTTTTCAGCGATCGTCTTGATATCGAGAAGATGCGCCATTGTATTGATCGATTCAACCATAGAGCAGTTCACCGAATCAGATTTTATATCGCGCACTAGATCACCATCAATTTTTAAATAGTCGAGCTTTAACTTCTTCAGCGCGGTAAAACTAGCCAAGCCACTGCCAAAGTTATCCAACGCAAAACTGCACCCCAGCTCGCGCAAACTCTCGATCAGCACGGTGGCGCTAGCCAAATGGTGGTTGAGAGCAGATTCCGAGATCTCAAAACAAACTTGCGGCGGTTGAATCACCGACTTTTCAAACAACGAGGCGATGTAGTCAGCCAGCGAGTCGTCGGTCAAACTCAATGCCGAAAGATTCAAACTCACGAGGAAGCCCGGATTCTGCACGAACACATGGGCAAAATCGCTAAAAATTCGGGCGATAACCCAGCGATCAATCTTGCCCATTAAACCGAATCGAGACGCCGCCGGCAGAAACGCGCCAGGGATAATCACCGTGCCATTGTCATCCAGCATTCTCAACAGCACTTCCGCCCGTGTGCGTAGCCCTGTCTGATCAGAATCAAGCGCCACAATCGGTTGGTACATCAGTAAAAAGCGATTACTCGATATGGCGTCTTGTATATCCTTTCGTTGTAACTTGTTGCCATTACGATCTTCAGAGTCCGAATGGGTCGCACTGAAGGTATAAGCCCGGCCGCGACCCAAATCTTTGGCCGAATAACAGGCTTGATCGGCATCATGCATGAGTTGTGCCCGAGTGGTTGCATCGGCATTGATTGGAACAATCCCGATGCTGACACCCACCTGATAACCCTTTTGATCCCAGATGAAACGATATTCACGCACCACTTCAATCAGCAGGTCGGCAACCTTACGTGCTTTTGGCAACGGGCAATTTTCTAATAAAACGCTAAATTCGTCGCCGCCCAATCGCCCTAGCGTGTCGCGCCCTCTCAGCTGACCTGACAAAGCCGAAGCGATTTGTTTCAGCAGTTCATCGCCAGCAGCATGACCGGCCGTGTCATTAACGATCTTGAATTGATCTAAATCCAAGAACAACAAGGCATGTGTATTCTCGAAATCTTTCGCTGACACCAACGCTTTGTCCAGCCGCTGCTCAAACTCGGCGCGGTTAACCAGCCCAGTTAATGGATCATGGGTCGCTTGATGCACCATCACCTTCTGCTTGCGCAATGAATCGGTTACATCTTTGAAAACCAAGACGACGCCTACACAGACTCCTTGAATATCAATCATTGGTGCCGCAGTGCCTTGAATCGAGAAGTGATCCCCATTGCGCGAAATCAACACGTTATCGGTCTTCGGCGCGATCACCCGCTTTTCGGCAAGGCAACGTTGTGCAGGATCAGGAATGGCGGCACCACTTTGCTCATCTTCAAGGTATAACACGGTATCAAGAGACAATCCCATCGCTTGATGAAAGCGCCACCCAGTCATCGCCTCTGCGGTCGGATTCATATAATCGATACAAGCCTGGTTGTCGGTGGTAATCACCCCATCACCAATCGAATGCAGAGTAATCTGCGCTCGCTCTTTTTCCATCAGCGTTTCGCCAACCGCTAACTTGCGTTCCAATTCAGCCGCAGCACGGGCGGCGAACAACTTAATAACATTGACATCGCTCTGTTCGGGGTGCAGCGGCCCTCGCGCCATTCCCGCGAGTAAACCAATTAAATGGCCCGCAGAGTTTTGCAGCTTAACCGCAAAGAAGCCTGAAGCATTGAAGCGACCGCGCAATAGAGAGGCCTCGG
>CBDTWQ010000024.1:0-13662 GCA_965364115.1 uncultured Gammaproteobacteria bacterium
GCCAATGCTTCCTCACCCGGTGCCTTAGCGCTCAATTCTTCAACATCCAATACCTGATCGCTCAACGCCTCGTCATCCGACAACTCTTCGCTCAAAGCCTCAACATCTAATGCCTGGTCGGCCGACGCTTCCTCACCCGATGCCTCATCGCCCAAAGCCTCGTCATCTGATACCTCACCGCTCAATTCTTCATCTTTCGATGCCTTATCGCTTAAGGTCTCATCATCCGATAACTCATCGCTCAACGTCACATCATCCAATAGCCAAGTATCCGCAGGCGCTTTTCTGCGTTTTCGGATCACCAGCCAAGCAATAATGCCGAACAGAAAAAGAGAGCCGTTGATCGCAATGATGACAATTCCAGCCAATCGCCAATCGATTGGTTGATCTTCGACTGATGCTGAATCTTCGGCAGGCTCTATCGGATCTTTGGTTTCAGCCATTGCCAGCGAAACCGGCTCTGGTCGATTGACCCCCAGCATTGAAAATGCACCTAAGTCGAGATCGATAAATTGATCCGTTTGGGTTTGACCAGAGATTTTGACCTTCGCTTGATAAAGGCCATCTTCGGTAGTTTCGACCATTGCCTGCCACCAACCATTGGCAAATTCCAACTCGAGTGGCTCAGCATCGCCGCTCGGTGCGGTCACTTCAACCTCAGCGACCATCCCATCGGGCTTTAGAATTTCCTCACGGGCGCGCAGCTTGAACTGATAAACACCGGCCACATCACTCGGCTCAATTGTCACCTCGACCGGCCACTGAACCTGAAGATTAACCCGTCTGCTACGACTAAACGTGCGACTGTTGGCCGAAATCACAAACTCATGCGAACCTTCACTCAGCCTTTTTTCCAAAGGCAAGCTATAGCGGCCTTTTTCGCTGCGCTCGGTGCTATGCTGCATTGGAACCTCGGTTTCTTCGCCGCTTGGATCGATATGAGTAACGGTGAAATCAACAAATCGAAGAAAACTGTTTTTACTAATTTTTTCTCCCTTACTAAATAATACAGCCCCTATTTGCAAGGCTGTCACTGGGTCACTATAAGCCGGGATGCCGTCGACCTTTAAACTGAGATCGGTTAACACCATCAGTCGGCTGTCGGGATCCAGTTCAGCATCTATTCGCCAACTTCCTGGCTGTGGATTTTTCACCGTCACCATGTCATAGCCCTGATCACTGCGCCAACGCGCCCCTCGAGGCTTGTCTTTATTCATCGCAGGGCTGTCGGGTGGAATCAGAAAAGTCGGTGAAGAATTGGCCGCGCGGAACAGCAGCAAGGTCATTTCATTGATGCTGGAATCCACCATAAATTGCCGACCTCGCAGCAAGATAGTTTCGGGTTTGTTGGCCCGTTCGAACACCTTGAAAAAAACTTTCTGAAGTTCAATCGCAGTTTGCGCCAGCGCGAAGGACCCACCGGTTTCAAGCGCCAATTGCTTCAGCAGAACCACATCACTCGCTTCTGACAGTGCGATGCTGTGAACCTCGACACCCGCACGGCGCAACGCGCTTAGACTTTTGCTGAGAATTTTCTGCCGAGAGGCTTGGTTCTTCTTGATGTCTTTGGAAATATCAACTTGGCCATCGGTCAGCATCAGCAAAACTCGTTTTCGTTTTGAGTCAGGCTTATCCCAGCCTGCGCTGGCTCTTGCAAGCGCGCTCTCAATATTGGTAAAAAGCGCGCGCGAGTTGATTTTATCGGCCCCCAGATCAGCTTGCTTACGCCACTGATCGTTCACCAGGCCCCATTTGACCGTCATGTCGACATAACGGCCGAATGTCCACACTCCGGCATAAGAATTGCTTGGAATCAATCCATTAAGGAGCTTTAACGCCGGCACCCGCAAGTTTTCTGGGTCGGTTTGCTTCATACTACCGGAGATATCGATCACCACGCGAAAGTCATATACCGGCTCACTGGCAAGTGCATTGCTAATTGGGCTGAGCAATACCAAGAGTACACATATATATAGACAAAAAGGCTTGCGCATTGCTATAAGAATTAACCAATCAATTAGAACCAAATTATGTATCGGCAAACTCCGAAACTTCTGTACTTTCAAAACGGCCTCATCGTGTTGCTAAGCTATTCTAAGCGCTCACCGAGGCAGGGTTTGCTGCGGGACTTTCTGCGGAGTTTGAGTCGATGACTGATCAGCCTGAAAAGCCGGAGATCAGCGACAAGGTTTATGATTTTTGCGTCAAAGCCTTCCGAACCACCCGCAAGCTGTTAAAGCTCAACATTAAACTACACCGTGAAACCAATAACGGGATTGACCCGGTCGAGCATGGCGACATTTTCTTGTTCAATCATTTCGCCCGCTTCGAAACCTTTATTCCGCAATATCTGATTCATGAGGCGACCGGCGCTTATTGTCGCTCGGTCGCATCGGCCGAGTTCTTCGAGGGTGACGACCGCTTCAGCCAGTTTCTCTATTCGATTGGGGTGATCCCCAATGACATGCCGCATTTATTCTCTTTCCTGGTGCGCGAAATTCTGCACGGACGCAAGATGGTGGTTTTTCCCGAAGGCGGCATGGTCAAAGACAAACAGGTGGTCGATGACGAAGGCGGCTTCAGCATCTACTCGCGAACCGCAGATCAACGACGCAAACACCATCGCGGCGCAGCCGTCATCGCTTTAGCACTCGATGCTTTCAAAGCCGCGCTCTTACATGATCAAAAAATTGGGCGCGAAGATCGGATTGCCGAATGGGCCAAACACCTGGACTTTGACTCGACTGAGCTGTTACTTGAACGCGCTGCTAAACCCACCGTGATTGTGCCAAGTCACATTACTTTTTATCCTATTCGGGTCAGTGACAACATCTTGTATCAAGCTGCGCGTCTTTTTAATAAGGGCATCAACAAGCGTTTCGCGGAAGAGTTGATCATCGAAGGAAATTTGCTTTTCAAAGATACGGATATGGATATTCGGTTTTCGAAACCACTGGTGATCGGCGATTACTGGCGTTGGTGGGAAAGACCGCTGTTGCCCAAAGTGGTGCATAGCTTCGATTCGATGGACGAGCTTTTTGAGCTCAAACCAAAGCCAGGCCAATGGGTCAACAAGATCAATGCGCTGGGAATGAAAAGCAAATCTAACCGCATTCGCGACGATTATATGCGTTCTATGTATGCCGCGGTCACGGTCAATCTTAGTCACATCGCTTCGCTTATTATATTTGAGTTGTTTAAACAAGGTTTGCATGAAATTGAATGCAGCCGCTTTCACAAAATGCTTTATCTCGGCATCAAACTGCTACAAAAAACCGACTACGAACTGCATCGAAGCTTACTCAACCCTGAGGAATATTTGGCTATTGTGAGCCATGGCAGCAGCCGGCTTGATCAATTTCTACTGACCTCAACCAAGCTAGGTCTGGTGCATGTTGCCGACGGCCACTATTATCTGGACCAAAAATTAATCGAAGAATTCGAAATTGACGAAATTCGAACCGAAAACTTAATCAACGTTTACGCCAATGAAATCAGGCCGCTGCCCGACGCCGAAGCAATCATTGATCGAGCCATCGCGTTGGCCGATAGGGTCAGCCCGCAAGAACTATCCGAGCATCGGCTCGATGATCAACGACTCGCGCTACTGTGGGATGGTTCGCAGTTTAACCAACCTCAGCACCAAGAGATCAACCAGAAACAATCCCAAACCGCAGACGCCAACTGGTTCTTCCTCAAATCGAATCAACCTTCTGCCAGTGCGGTGCTGCTGATTCACGGCTTTTTAGCCGGACCGACCGAGATGCGCAGTCTGGCCGAGCGATTGCATCGCCAAGGCCACCACGTTCTGGGCTTGCGGCTTAAGGGGCACGGCACCTCGCCATGGGATCTGCGCAGCCGCAACTGGCATGAATGGGCAGAATCAGTGGCACAAGCTTACGAAATCATCAAAGCCTACAGTCAGTCGATTCACATTATCGGCTTTTCAACCGGCGGGCTGCTCGCATTGTTGCACGCATCAAGCCATCCACAGGTTAAAATAAAATCAGTCACCAGTGTTTGTGCGCCAGTCAATTTTAAAAACAAGAATATGATTTTCGTGCCGCTGTTGCATCACGCCAACCGTCTCGTGAGTTGGGTGACATCCGAGGGCTTGATCCCATTTAGACCGAATCAAACCGAGAATCCGGATATTAACTATCAGCACATTCCAGTTCGATCGCTCTATCAACTGCAGCGACTGATCGAACATGTGAGCAATCAGAAACTAACGATCCATGCCAAAGTATCGCTTTATCAGGGCGATAACGATCCGGTTGTGGAACACTCCAGCGTCGAAAAGTTGAACCAAATCATCGAAGCCGAAGACAAACAAATCATTCTGCTACGCAGCGATGTTCATGGTGTGATCTATCAAAATGTCGACCAAATTCACGAAAAAATCAGTAATGCACTAATTGAACCAAACTTGAGTTGATTCAACCAAGCTTGATTCAATTATGGCTGGTTTAAACACCTTTGGCTAGCCTGACCCACTCAGCCCTTGGCTAGCCCGATCACTCAGTGAGTTAGACTTTGGTGCCTTCAATATTGAGTTCGACTTCAATCGTGCCGACCCAAGCCGGCAGCCCAAAATCCGCCGCCTTAAGTTTGGCATTGCCGACAAAGCCGGTGCGATAACCACCCCAAGGATCTTTGCCTTCACCGATGTGACGAACATCGATTTCAATCTCTTTTGTCACACCATGTAAAGTCAAATTGCCGAGTAGCTTGTCACCATCGGCGTTAGCGGTGTAGGAAGTGCTAACAAAGGTCATGGTTGGATATTTGCCGGTGTCCAAAAAGTCAGGCGAACGCAAATGCTTATCTCGCTTGGCGTGGTTGCTGTCTAGACTCTTAGTCTGGATCGTCACATTGACTTTTGAAGCGCTTGGGTTGCCCGCATCGTGGCTGAATTTACCATTGAATTCGTTGAAACCGCCAACAACAAATGAGTAACCCAAATGGCTCGCTTTGAAGGTTACAAATGCGTGTTGCCCAGGAATATCAATCTGGTAGTCAGCCGACATCGCCGGAGTCGAAAACAGCAATGCGGCCAATATCAGCGAATTAAAAGTAGTTTTGATTTTCATAAAAATTGAACTCCTTATGGTTTAAATGATTAGATTACCTGAAATTATTGATCAGGGGATGTATCTGACCGACCCAACATACGTCGCAGGGTGTTGTCTCGATTGATGAAGTGGTGCTTGAGTGCGGCTGCCGCATGCAAACTCGCTAAGCCAACCAAGGCGTAAGCGACGTATCGATGAACCCAGCCTGCATTATCCGCTTGCGTCGGCAGGCTGGTGATCGTTGCTGGCACTGAAAAAATATCAAACACGCTCACCGCCACACCTTCTGCGGTTGGAATCAGATAACCACTGAGCAACACAATCGCAATCATCAGATAAAGGCCTATGTGGGCGACCTTAGCCGCCAGATTTTGAACCGCGCTGATACCTGGTTCAGGCTCTGGGCTGGGGTTGGCTAGGCGCCAAGCGACTCGAAACACGAACCAGCCGGCGAGCAAAATGCCAACGCTTTGATGGATGAAGGGCAAGGGTTTGTAAAGCGCGTCGTAATAGGTTAGTTCGACCATATACCAACCCACCGCAAATAAACTGAAGATCACCAGCACATCTAACCAATGCAACAGAATAGCGACCCAGCCATAACTGCGTTCGGTATTACGTGGTCTTAAGCCCATGTTTTTCTTAGACGACTCTGATTCATCCGACCCTTTCTCATTCGAAGCTAGCTGGTTTGACACTGGCCCCTTCGACACTGTTTTTTATACCCTAAATTATCCGACCAGACTAGCGGAAGGTAGTTCCTAAACGACGCAAAAAAAGTTTGCTGCCTGTCATAAGACCCTTTGAATTCTATCAATCGCATCGTCAACTGTTCCTCTATCCTACTGATTAAAACCGCTGACAACTTGCTGGTGATCGTTGGTTGCCTGTTCGGGTCACTCCCCCATATGCAATTTGACATTGCGGTTCTCTTCACGCTCGAACCAAGCGTGGTGCACTTTTCCCACGCCTTGTTCAAAAAATAGTTGGAGGCTGTGGGTGACCACCGGAAAAGCTAGCTGCTCCCAAGGGATTTGATCTTCGGTGAAAAGCCTCACTTCGAGGCTTTCGGGCCCGGCAAAAACCTTCTCGTCTTCGAGTTCGCCCGAGAACATCAGATAGATCTGCGATAGGTAGGGCATGCTAAAGACCCCAAACAATTTCAACGGCCCTGCTTTGGCATTGGCTTCTTCCATTGCTTCCCGAGCTGCAGCCTCAGCAACCGATTCTTCATTTTCCATGAACCCTGCGGGCAGAGTCCACCAGCCGAGCCGAGGCTCAATCGCTCGTTTGCATAACAACACCTGATCTCCATGGGTCAAAATTGCGCCGCAAACGTTTTTAGGATTCTGATAATGGATGGTTTCACAAGCATCGCAAACAAATCGCTCGCGGTTATCATCTTTCGGAATTTTGAGACCAACTTGGCTGCCACAGTGACTGCAAAAATTCATTGATTGAAAATTTCGGCAGTGGCCAACAATACGGCTTTAACTTTCTCTATACCTTGCGACATATTGCGCCGAATCTCATCCATGTTGATCGGTTTTCTGTCGATTCCAGCTGCGCGGTTAACCACCAGTGCTAGGCAGACATAATCGATCTCAAGCTCACGCGCCAAAGCCGCTTCTGGCATTCCGGTCATACCCACCATATCGCAACCATCACGGCGCATCCGCCTGATTTCGATAGCCGTTTCAAGACGTGGCCCGTTGGTGCAGCCGTAGGTGCCGCTCGGCACTATCGCCTGATTGGCGTGCGAAGCGCCTTCGATCACGCTGCCGCGCAAGATCGCGCTATACGGAAAACTGAAATCGATATGCCTGACTTCAGCACTTTCGGCGTCAAAGAAGGTGGTTTCACGACCCGATGAGTAGTCAATAATTTGATCGGGCACCACCAACGTTTGCGGTGGCATTCCGGCAGAGATGCCGCCTACCGCGTTGACCGCAATCACATGAGTGCACTCGGATTGATGTAATGCCCACAGGTTGGCGCGATAGTTGACCTGATGAGGCGGCAGGTTATGTTCCGGGCCGTGCCTCGGCAGAAAAGCCAGATCAACCCCATGCCATTCGCCTAGATAGATGTCCCCGGAGGTCTCGCCATACGGGGTTCCCGGGGTCATTAATTCCTTCGGTACGAAATCGTCGCCTAGCGAGTCGAGCCCGCTTCCACCAATGATAGCGAGCATTAAATGACCTTTTCGGGCAGCGCGTAAACGCTAGGCAAATTTCGAAAGTGACTGTTCAAATCCATACCGACACCATAGACATAGCAATCATCACATTCAAGACCAACATAGTCGGGTCGCACATCGGCTTTCCTGCGATCATGACCTTTTTTAATCAAGAAAACGCTGACACAGGATTTAGCGCCATGCTTCAAACAGTAAGATTTGACTTCTTCTAGAGTGAACCCCTGGTCAAAAATGTCATCAACGACAATCACATTTCGATCTTTCAAGTCGTTTTGCGGATAGGCTTTCCAAAGCACGTCCTTGCCGAGCGTTGCCAGCCGATATCGGGTGGCGTGGACATAGTCCAGAGTCAGCGGAAAATTCCAGTGACGTAACAATTGCCCAGTGAGATAAAGGCCGCCATTCATCACACTGAGAACCAGTGGAAAATCTGCCTGACAGTCTGCTTCAACCCTCGCCGCAAGCGCGGCTATAGATTGCTCGACAACCGTTTGGTCGAACAACAGTGTGGCGGTTTGGTGAACTTCCTGCGCCCGTTCAGCGTCCATTATTGATGAGTCACGGCAATCGGTTCAGCAACGTGAAGAGTCGAGGTTGGGAAAGCGATCTCGGCATGATTAGCCTCGATAATAGCGGCGATTCGCAACAGCACATCTTGCTTCACTTGATGATACTCAGCCCATTGTGTGGTTTCGGTAAAGCAGTAAATAAAGAAATCCACCGATGACCCGGCAAACTCATTGAAATTAACCATCATTGTTTTAGTCTCATCGATCGCTTCATGTTTGATCAACATTTTCTCCACCTGGTCGACCACCTCTGTCATGCTGGTGAGGTCGGAATAGCGTAAACCGATGGTTTCAAAAATTCGGCGGTTATTCATTCGCGACGGATTCTCAACCACGATGCTGGTGAAAACCGAGTTTGGCACATAAATCGGTTGTGATTTGAAGTTTCGAATGCGAGTCATCCGCCAACCAATATTTTCAACCGTGCCCTCGATCTCACGATCAGGCGAGCGAATCCAGTCACCTACGGTGAACGGTCGATCGAGGTAAACGAACAGGCCACCAAAAAAATTGGCCAGCATGTCTTTTGCGGCAAAGCCGATCGCGATGCCACCAATCCCACCCATCGCTAAAACACCCGAGACGCTAAATCCTAGGGTTTGTAATACTACCAAGGACGCGGTTATCAAAACCACCAACCGCATCAATTTACCTAGCGCCTGAACGGTGGTCTCATCGTATCCGTCCCGCTGGACAAAATCATCCTCGGCACCGCGTACCAAATTGAGGAAAAACCAGGCGATGCAAACCAACACGCCGACATCGCGAATCGAATTTGAGAAGGCGAATATTTCGCTTTGTGTCTCGAGAAGGATCAAATCAGCGGCGACGTCGAGGCCGATAATCCATAAGATCCACACAATCGGTCGGCTCATTGCCTTCAGCAACATATCGTCTAGAGTGGTTTTGGTTGCCTCCAGCCGTATTTTGATCTTGTTCAATAACCGCTTGGCGAAAAAACTGGCCAACGCGGTGACCAAAACCACCGCAAATACCTTAACCACCCAAATCCATTCAGGGCCCAGCCAGGGCACCATTTTTTGCAATTCAATCATGATTCGAATAAATCTCCAGCGACTAATAAACCCGCCATTTGGTTAAACCGATTGAGCGCGTCTATCGCTTGTTGCCAACGAACCGATTCAAACAATTCAGTCGCGTTGGTTGCTTTTCCATGCAATCGAATCATCCGCATTTGCGAAGTCGGGTTCGAATAACCCTCTAATGAGTCGAGTACATCGGCCGCACCGTCTTTATCATTACAAACTAGCAGAATATCGCAGCCGGCCTCGAGAGCAAGCCGCGCTCGATCTGGCAGCCCACCCGCCGATTCGGCACCGACCATACTGAGGTCATCGCTGAAGATGACACCCTCAAAGCCGAGTTGCTGGCGCAAAACCGTGTTGATCCAATAGTTGGAATATCCGGCGGCAGTTTGATCGATGCGATCATAAATCACGTGAGCCATCATGATCCCAGTCAAATGTGTCGCAATCACCCGGCGAAATGGCACTAGATCCAGTGCTTCAATTTGACTCAACTCTCGATGATCAAAAGGCAAGGCATGATGCGAATCGGCCGCCACTGAACCGTGCCCTGGGAAATGCTTGCCGACCGCTTCCATGCCAGCCTCGCGCATCCCTCGGATCCAGCCGTTGGCTAGTCGGGTGATAGTTTCGGGTTGACGGTGAAAAGCCCGGTCACCAATTACGCTGCTGACTGGGTTACCAATATCGAGCACCGGCGCAAAGCTCAGATCAACACCGTATGCCAGTAATTCTGAGGCCATCACCCAGCCTATGATCTCGGCCGTGACGATGGCTTGTTCCGGATCGCGATCGAAACAATCACCTAATTGCGCCATCGCGGGCAACGACTGGAAGCCCTCTCGAAACCGTTGAACCCTACCGCCTTCTTGATCAACCGCAATCACTAACGGCGGGCTACGCAATGCATGAACCTGCTGACAAAGTTCAGTTAATTGCGCTGGGTTTTGATAATTCCGACTGAACAATATGACACCGCCGACCTGCGGATTGCGCAAACGCTCGCGTTCTTCGTGATCCAGAACAAAGCCCGCAAGATCCATCATCACTGGGCCGAGGCTCATCTAGATGGCCTCCAACAGCACCACAGCCTCGGCTGCTAGCCCCTGCTCATGGCCAATAAATCCGAGTTTTTCGGTGGTGGTTGCTTTGATATTAACCCGACTGTCGATGGTTCCCAGGTCCTTCGCCAAGCGCCGCTGCATTTCGAATAAGTGCGGTGCCATTTTCGGCGCCTGCGCGATAATGGTGGCATCGACATTTCCTAGTTGATATCCGTCCTTGATCATCAGTTGTCCTATTAAACGTAAAAATTCGCGACTGTCACGATTACGATTAGCGGCATCAGTGTCGGCAAACATTTGGCCGATATCCCCTCGTCCCAGAGCCCCCAGAATGGCGTCGCACAGAGCGTGAATCAGAACATCGCCGTCCGAATGAGCGACCACCGATTTGTCGCAGGGAATAAAAACCCCGCCCACCACAAAACCATCCCCCGCGTCAAACGCGTGCACGTCATAGCCATGTCCAACTCTGACCCTATTTATCATTTAATCCTAATTTGATCCTGAGCACTATAGGACGCAGTCTCCAAATTGTTCGATCGCAGATTATAACCCTCTCGGGCCAAGGCGGCGAACCCTGATATCGCTGAGGCCAGAAACCGACTAAACACGACTCAAAGCATGCACATTGAACAATAACAGGCTGAACAATAATATTGCACCAGCCTGATGTGAGGCAGCCAACACTACCGGAACATGCGTCACCAACGTGGTGATGCCTAGAGCGACCTGAATGATCACCATCATTCCCACCAGCTTAAAGCTGCGTTTAATTAAAACATGCTCAAATCGGGCGCGACCGATCAGATAATAGGCGAACAGCGAGAACCCGGTAAACATCGCCAGCCAACGGTGGTTGAACTGGACGGTCACCATATTTTCGAGCGGATTCAAATACCAAGGCGAGAGTGCGTTGATCCCGTCGGGAATCCATTCACCCGCCATCAAAGGAAAACTATTGAAAATCAAACCGGCATCAAGCCCAGCGACAAAACCACCAGACGCGATGGTCAAAACCACCAGGCCCAACAACCCCTTCGAGATCCAGCGCCAGCCCGCAAATCGAGACTCATTCATTTTTCGATAACGGTCGGCAATATCGAGGTCGAATATGGTCCACAGAATGAAGCCGAATATGGTCACTGCGCTGAGTAAATGGGCGGTTAGCCGATACTGACTGACTTGCGGGTTTGCAACTAGCCCACTCTTGACCATGTACCAACCTAGCAGCCCCTGCAACCCCCCCAGCAAAAACAGGGCAAACAACCTTGGCAGCAATCGGGTCGGAACCAGGCCGCGAACACAGAAGTAAATCAGCGGCAACAAGAAAACTAAACCGATCAACCGACCCAGCATTCGATGCGAATATTCGAACCAAAATATGCGTTTGAAACCAAACAAGGACAGTTCTTGGTTGAGTAATATAAATTCAGGGAATTGTTGATAAAGCTCGAACTCGGATTGCCATTGCTCAAGACTAAACGGCGGAAGCATGCCAGTGGGGTGCCAAGTGACCATTGACAAGCCTGAGCCGGTTAGGCGGGTCACGCCACCTAGCAGAATCATCCCAAAGGTTAACAACAGACAGATTTTCAACCAGTTGGAAACGGTTCGAGTGTCGTCGTTGCTTGAAAACATTTGGTTTAAATACCCTGCCTTAAATCAGTCACTTAACCACCGCAACCAAGAAATAACAACCGTCGATGGCTGTCTTTTACGATTATTCAATTTGAATTGCTCAATTCTGCAGAGCCTGACCGGATGCTGTCAATCATGATTGCCGTTGAGGCTCGATTCTGAGTCTTAGTTTTAAACAGCCAAAGTGCATTTGGCGAATAACCACTAACAGAAAATGACCATCTCTCGGAATTGTACAATATTGGTCGAAAGAGACAGGCATTGTACAACACAAAAACGATTTCAGCCGGAGACTCAGATTCTAAAATACTGCCCTGAAAGCATAAAAGAGAACGTAAAAAAAAAGGCGCCCATTTCGGCGCCCTCTTCGTCCTCACTGCCTTTATTTTTATTAATCATTAATGTCACACATTAACAATGGCTCGGCAGCTTCTCCTCCAGTAATTCCGCCACTTTGCTGATCAATCAGGGTTGTGCTCCACGACTATGATCAAGGGCAACCGGTTAGGTTGGCGACAGTTAATCATAGGCTTCGTCAAGTTGCCACCTAAAAGTGATAAAAATTTACTTATTTGAGAACCAGTCGCATTCCGAAGAAAAATCATAAGGCCGACCAAGAATACCAAGAGAAATGTTGGATTTGACTGAAGGCCTAAAAGTCCACTGGTAAGTGCAGCATTAAGCGTAAATCTATTACATTCAAAACCGACGCAGGCGCTACTTTGGGCCAATAGGTTGAAGTGTTTCTAGTGACTCACCGATTAAACGATAGGCCTCGCCAAAGCCACGAATGAACCGCCCACTATGCAGGGTGACTTCAAACAAGTGGAAATCTGGCAAGGGAAGAATAACGTTCATAATCGCACCAAAACGTCGTTGAAATTCACTCATCGCGGAATTAAAAAGTTCACTCTCGCGAGCGATCAAGTGGGCGTTTCCTTGCCAGCTTATTCTCCGCCGCGCAAAGGGGTTGCGGGCTTCAGCTTGGTCTTCGATCAGGATTAAACCAAGCGCCGAATGATCTCGCAAATTCTCAGTGTGACTAGCCAATTCGCTTAAAAAGAAATAGGGTTTTGAACTCAACCAGATTAACGGTGCATAGCTCGATTGGGGTAATTGATTTTGGTCTAAGGTGGCGATTTGCGCACTTTGGATTTCACTGCGCAAGGCTAGAAATTCCTGCTGCGCTTCATCATGCCGAGCTTGATCATGCGGGTTCAAATTAAGCCTCGTTTCGAGACTCGCCGAATAACAACAACGGCCCGATCAAGACATGCGCATTAGCTGTGCGCTAGCCGCATCGTTCTCGCTGGCGAGCTTCATTAATTTTATTTGATGTTCGTAGAAGCGGGCATAGTCAATCATCCGAACCATCGCGTCAACCGCGTTGACATTACTCCCCTCCAGTGCGCCCGAAGTCAGCGCAACCGACGCATCGGGCGGCGCATCAAGCCCATCACGGGTGCGAAACAGTCCATCGTTGCCGCGAATCAATTGTTCTGATGGCGGGTTGACCAACAGTAACCGGTCGATAGTTACCAGCGCGGAGGCATCTTGACCCGCAGGACGAATGGTGATTGTGCCATCTCGCCCGATGGTCAAACTCTCAAACTGAGGAATGGTGACGGGTCCGCCCTCACCCATGACAATTTGGTTGGAACCATTCAACAGCAACCCATTCGGGTCAAATCGTAAATCACCGCGACGACTGTATGCAGTCGTTCCATCATCCGCTTGCACTGCCAGCCAGCCATCACCATTAATCGCAATGTCAAGATCACGACCGGTCGACATCACCGCGCCAGCTCTAAAGTCTGCACCGGCATGTTGCGCACTAACATAGACTCGCGCATTGGAACCGGTGCCTACGACAGGCTCCGATTGAAAGTTATCCAACATCGCCTTGAAACCAAAGGTGCTAACGTTGGCCAAGTTATTGGCATTGTTCTGCTGCGCCAGCATTGCTTGCGACGCGCCGTTCATTGCCAGATATAAGTACTTATCCATAGATTAATTGACCGATCAAGGTTAGCGAATCTGAATCACGGTATCGGTGATTGCGTTTGAAGT
>CBDTWQ010000025.1:0-13460 GCA_965364115.1 uncultured Gammaproteobacteria bacterium
TCGGCATGATCGACGAGAGTAGCTTGCTCGATTTACTCGCCACGCAATTAAAAATCCCATTAATCGATATCAACAACTTTGACTACAGCAATGATGTTGCCAAATTGCTGCCCGAGTCGATTGCGCGGCGTTATCGTGCATTGGTGATCGAGGATCGCGGAAGAGATTATTTGGTCGCAATGGCTGACCCCACCGATATTTACGCCTTTGATGAAATCCAAAACAAACTGAACAAACCGATCAGCCAGGCGATTGCCCGTGAAGGTGCAATGCTCGAACATTTTGATTTGGTTTATCGACGTACCGAACAAATCAGTGCCTTGGCGAGTGAGCTAGAACAAGACTTATCGGATAGTGCACCTGAACTAAATGATCTGCTGCAAACCGAGATGACCGACGTGCCGGTTGCCAAGTTGTTGCAATCGATATTCGAAGACGCGGTTCAGATTGGTGCTTCCGACATTCACATCGAACCCGATCAAGAGGTGATTCGAATTCGCCAGCGGGTTGATGGTGTTTTGCAAGAACAGGTGATGCAGGAAACTCAAATTGGGCCGGCCTTAGTGGTGCGTCTGAAATTGATGTGTGGTTTAAACATATCTGAAAAACGCCTTCCGCAAGACGGGCGTTTCAATATGAGCGTCAATAAACGCGATATTGACGTGCGACTGTCAACTTTGCCCGTTCAATATGGCGAATCGGTGGTGATGCGTTTGCTCGATCAGTCTCGTGGTTCATTAGACATTGAGCAACTGGGAATGCCCCCGGAATTGTTACGCCGATTTCGGCGCAACTTACGCTTGCCGAACGGTATGTTATTGGTCACTGGCCCTACTGGTAGCGGTAAGACCACAACGCTATATTCGGCTTTGTCGGAACTCAACGTAAAACAAACTAAAATTGTTACGGTCGAAGATCCAGTTGAGTATCGTCTCGATCGAGTTAATCAGGTGCAGGTAAATGCCCGCATCGGGCTTGATTTCGCTAGCGTGTTGCGATCGGCATTGCGGCAAGACCCGGATATTATTATGGTGGGTGAGATGCGCGATGCAGAGACCGTCGAAATCGGTGTCAGCGCGGCGATGACCGGTCACCTAGTGTTGTCGACGCTGCATACTAATGACACCATTTCGACCGCAACTCGGTTGATGGATATGGGGGTTGAGGGTTATTTGTTGGCCACCACGCTGCGTTCGATTGTTGCTCAACGTTTGGTTCGTAAGGTTTGCGCCAGTTGCGTCGAGACCTACGCCCCAACTAAATTTGAAGCGGGTTGGTTGCGTAACGATTTGAAAGTTGATGTGAACCAGCATCGTTATGTGAAAGGCCGTGGTTGCAAACAATGCGGCGAAACGGGTTATCACGGTCGAATGGGCGTCTACGAGTTGCTCGACATGAATCCGGAATTGGCGGAGAAGCTTCACCAAGACGATTCACAAGGCTTTGTCGAAGCGGCCGCTCGAGCCCCCGGTTATCAGCCACTAGTGATGGTGGCGCATGAGCATGCGACAAATGGATTGACTACGATTGAAGAAATGCTGCGACTGGCAGGTGAAGTTGCCGACGACCAGTTCGATGACCTAGCGGTGCCTGAGGAAATCGCCGATGCCGCTGTTTGAATACAAAGGTCGAGGGGGGAACGGCCAGCTAGTCAACGGAGAAATTGAAGGTTCGAACCCTTCAGCCGTGGCCGGGTTGTTGATGGGTAAAGGCGTTACGCCGATTTCAATCGACGAGAAAAAGATTCAGGTTGATGCCATCGAGCAAATCAGATCGAAGTTGGACTTGGATCAAGTCAGCATCGAAGAATTACTGATGTTCACGCGTCAGATGAGCGCGCTGATCCGTTCAGGCATCCCGATCACGCGGGCGATAACCGGCATTCTCGACTCCGCTAATAATCCGCTGATGATCCGTTCGCTAAGTGACTTGCTTGAGCAGCTCGAATCAGGCCGCAACCTCTCAGTTGCCTGCACGCGCCATCCAAAAGTGTTCTCGAATCTCTATATCAGTATTCTGCAAGTCGGTGAAAACACCGGGCGGCTTGAAGAGTCGTTTGCGCTGATGGCTGACTACATCGATCGCAATCGACGGATCACGCAAAATATTAAGGCTGCGTTGCGCTACCCAACCACGGTGGTGATCGCGATTTCGGTCGCGATGATGATTGTTAACCTGTTCGTCATTCCGAAATTCGCCAGTTTCTTTGAAGCGAACAAACTGGAGTTACCGTGGCAGACATTGTTGTTGCTCAACACCTCTAATTTTTTCGTTCAGTATTGGGTTCATTTGTTGATTGGACTTACATTGGGAGTGATCGCCTTAAAACGTTACGTCAACACGCCCGCAGGTCGATTTCGATATCATCGAATGATTATCAATGCGCCCTTAGTGGGCGACATTCTGCACCGATCGTTCATGGCCCGCTTCGCGCGCTCGTTCGCGATGGCCTACAGCGCCGGTGTGCCTATTGTGCAAGCCATGGGGGTTATTTCGCGCTCGATCGGCAATGATTTTATCTCGTCGCACGTCAACGACATGCGCGAAGGCATTGAACGCGGTGAGTCTCTCACTCGAACGGCCAATCGAACCGGCATGTTCACCCCGGTGGTGATGCAGATGTTTGCGGTCGGCGAAGAGGCCGGCAACTTGGATGAAATGATGACTTTCATCGCTGATTTCTACGAAGAGGAAGTCGACTATGATGTGAAAACTTTATCGGACCGAATCGAGCCGCTGATCTATGTTGCGGTGGGCGCAATGGTGTTAGTGCTGGCACTCGGCATTTTTGTGCCAATGTGGGATGTTGCTCAGCTTGCTCGAGGATGAAAATATCGTCGAAGCATCGAAAAGTAACCTGGCTGGGTGTCTGTATAGCAATCATTATCACCCTGATACTGATCACATTCATTCAGAATCAAATTGAGCAAAAACAAGGTCACTTCGAAGAGGCTTCGCTGCAGCAAACTACGCGAGTCATCGACAGCGCTCTAACCTTAGTGTTTGCGCAATACGCGGTGAAGCATCGACTGAACGATTTGAACCAGCTTGACGGTGCTAACCCCTTTGTGTTCCTGCAGCAATATCAGCTGCTACCGACGCCTTATCACGGTGTTAAAAACCAAGATTTGACTCAGGACGATGCACCCGGGTGGTACTATCTGCCCCATCGACAACTGACGATCTATAAACCCAATCACCTCGATAGTGACCGAAGCTTTCGGGTCGTATTGGGTTATCAAGATTTAAATCAATCGCAGCGATACGAGACAAACCTTGACCAATACCAATATTTAAAATTCAGACCGACCGAGGGCGACTTGTAAGGTGCCATTAGCGGAACAGGTGGATCAATATTTACAGGCATGTAGCAAAAGCTAGCAACGCTTTTCGCTTAGGTCAAAGTGTCGTTACGCGCCACTTTGACCACTTAAGACGGGCGATAGAAAGCCAAGTTGCCGATCAAAAATAGGCGGCTCACTACCACTTTACGAGACGTTATTCATGAGCAAGAAAACAAATAACAACCACAACCACTAGACCAAAGGCTTCCGTAGAGAAGCCGTGCTTCGAGCAGATGCACGAGATGCCAGTGCGACAGAAATTGCCAGGGAGCACGATATCCACCCAGATCAGATTTATAATTATCGACGCCAATAAAAACGGTTATTGGATAATCAGTTCAATCATATCAATGGCGTGGACTATTCAATTTGCGGGGAGAAAAACAGCACCAGTTGAAACGACGGCGGTCTGATTTAAAGGAGGAGAACAATTTAAAAAAAGAGTGACAAATCAATCTTTACCAAAAATTGTTGGTGAAGAGAGTTGTTCGCTGCCCCAGCTCGCTGCCACTAGAAAAATAAGTGAATCGTAGAGTATTTTCTTATTGCCTAACTTGCTGATAGGCAGCGACAGTTTTCGAGTGGTTTGGATCTGACTTTGGAACTAACCATTTTTGAAATTATTGAGATAGCTCAATACAGTTCGGTGGATTATTCTCAATAAAAAAACCGCTTTGTAAAAAGCGGCCCTTTTGATTTTTCAAATAACGACGGCTTCTATTGCGCACAAATAAGGGTTGCTGTTGCTGCGTCCCCTATACTTCCTGTGTCCCTTATTTGGCAGGTAAAGGTAGCGCCATTTGTTGCTGAAGTAGCACAGGCGCTTGCTGGTACTGGAGTTGACGAGGTCATGCCAGTAGGGAAGGCGCCTGATTGAAACAAGACAACGAGATCAGCAGGAGCACAGCCGTCTGCAGCTGCACCGACGATCTCTCCCCCACCATTGACTAGAAAAGTTGCGTAATTGATCGCTGCCGCCGATGTTAGCTCGGCTGCGACGCCGGAATTGGCTGCGTCTCGAGCATCCTTAGACAAGTCCTGGAATTTACCCAAGGCGGTAACGCCTAGAATGCCTAAAAGTACGATAACGACCACCAGTTCAATTAAGGTGAAACCCGCCTGTGATTTTTTCATTTGCCTTACTCTGTTGTCCTAATATTTTCCTTATCGACCAGTTTTAAAAATAGTTTAATGGTTTCATCGATAGAGCCGATCTATGCTATTAGTAGATGACTTCAATGTGCTTAATTATTGTTTATAGATCGAATTTCAGGACGTTTATAACTCGAGTTTCATGCAGTGAAAAAAATTGATCATAACCGAGGTTTCTCCCTGGTTGAGCTAGTC
This sequence comes from uncultured Gammaproteobacteria bacterium, assembly GCA_965364115.1. GTDB lineage: Bacteria > Pseudomonadota > Gammaproteobacteria. The sequence continues at coordinate 4,692 of CBDTWQ010000025.1, forward strand.
ACCGTTATTGTGCTGCTCGGAATTTTGGGCGCTGTTGCCTTGGGCCGGCTGGGTGGCCAAGATGTGTTTGCAGTGCGTGGTTTTTTCGATGACACCGTCACCGCGACACGCTTCGCGCAGAAACTGGCGATCTCCTGTGGGTGTGACGTGAGGGTGGTCTTAACCGCTTCTGGTTATACTTTGCGTCAAAGCAGTACGCTAGGCGCAGACGATTTTGTCAATATTGTGCCGAACCCGGCGAATCGCAGCCAGAATTATCAAAACAGCAACATTCCCAACGGTTTCACTTTTACTAGCAGTGGCAACATCACCTTCAATTCACGCGGCTTACGCGAAGAGGCGACCTCGAGTTTTGAGTTGAGTGATGGCAGCAGTGGTTATTCCTTTAGTGTTCACAGTGGCAGTGGCCTGGTTCAGGTGTTGTGATGCGAATTCGTCGATCATTCGGTTTTACCTTAATTGAAATTATCGTCACCTTGGTGGTGATCGCAATTGCGGCCACGGCCTTGTTGAGCGTGTATACCAGCATGGTGCGGGGCAGTGCTGATCCGATGATTCAACAACAGGCCACGACTATCGCTGAAGCCTATCTTGAAGAAATTTCGCTGCGCGCATTCAACGACCCGCAAGGTGGTGAAACCGGCGCTGACGAGGGTGAAAGTGGTCGCGCTGAATATGACGATGTTAAAGATTATCGTGATTTGGCAAGTGGACCACCGGCCGATCAATATGGGGTTTTAATTCCAGCGCTGAGTGCCTATACGGTGACGTTGTCGATTACCGATAGTGCGCTGAATACGGTGCCTTCGAACGCGGCATTGCGGATTGAGGTGAGCGTCGATCATGCCGCAATCGATGCGATCATGATTGTCGCCTATCGAGCTAATCTCGATGTTTAGGGTGCACTCGCAGAGCGGGTTTTCGCTGATTGAGTTGATTGTCGTGGTGGTGTTGCTTGGGGTCTTGGCGAGCGGCGCCGGGTTGCTGATCACGCGTCCGCTTGAGGCCTATGATGCTCAGGTGCGCCGACAGTTACTGGTTGACCAGGCGGCGATGGCCTTGGGCCAGATGACGCGAGAAATTCGTGGCGCCTTGCCGAACAGCTTGCGCGTCACTGCAGTCGGGACTGGGGTTACGGTCGAGTTAGTGCCAACCATCGATGGCGCTCGCTACCGTGATCAGGGCGGTCTGGGTTATACCTTGCCGGAGCACCGGCTAGAATTCAGCGCCGCCGATGATTCGTTTAACCTGCTGGGTAGTTTTAGTGCTTATGGCGCACCACCGGCGCTTACTTTGCCTGTCGATAATCGCTTAGTGATCTATAACACGACGGCCAGTCAGGTATATATTGATGCGGCGAGCAACAGTAATCCCGGCATCATCAGCACCGCTGGCACTAGCTTGCAATTAGTCACAATTGACTCGCCTCCGCAAGATTCGGAGCACAACATCACGATGACGCCGGCCTTTCAGTTTGATCAGCAGTCGCCGGGACAGCGGGTTTTTATTGTCTCTGACCCGGTCAGCTATTACTGCAACCCGGTCAATGGCGAGTTAACTCGGCATACTGATTATGGTTACATCGCAGCCCAACCGGCACCACCGGCAGGCACTTCCAGCTTGATCGCAACCAATCTGAGCAGCTGCAAACTGACTTACGCGTTGGGTGTTGCACAACGAGATGCCACACTGAGTGTGGAAATCACCTTGTCGGATAGTGGTGAATCGGTTGATCTGTTGCATCAGATTCATGTGGTTAACCTGCCATGAGGCGCGCTGGGCAAGTAGGATTTACCCTGATCACAGCGATTTTCTTGTTGGTCGTGGTGGCCGGATTGATGGTCTATATGATCAATATTAGAGTGGTTCAGCAAACCACCTTGGTCTATACCGTGCAAGGGGCTCGTGTCTTGCAAGCCGCCCAAGCTGGAATTGAATGGGGAGCCTATGAAGCCTTAGTATTAATATTAACCCCGGGTTGCCCTCCTGCGACCGACTTCGTGGTGGAAACATTTAACGTCAACGTGACTTGCACCGTCACCACGCACCGTGAAGGCACTTCGGATGTCGCCACTTATCGCTTGACTTCGACCGCGAGTAGCGGCGCTTTTGGTTCGCTTGACCATGTGCAGCGTCAAGTGCGAGCCACGGTGTCTGAAGACCCGCCTTAATGATCAAAACCGACTCAATTTCAATCTAAACAAGGTGGTCAGGTTTGGTTAAAACTGGACGGTCGATCAGGGTATTGAAAATATAGCGGAAAAACTCACAAAACTGAGCTACTTTTCTATATATATCAAAGAGTTTTAAAACTAATTTAATGTGTGGTTTGAGTTGTTGAAATTTAGACACTATACTCAGGTAGAATCTACTCCGAGTTCTACCCATGCCGTTTAATGGTGAGAAGAAACCTACGTTATTGCTGGTTGATGACGATGCTATTATCGCCGACAGCCTTGAGTATGTGTTAGGTGGCGAGTACGACATCGCGCGGGCGTCAGATAGACCTTCTAGTATTAAATTAATTAAACAAATGACCGAATCGCCGACCTTGGCGTTGGTTGATCTGGGATTGCCGCCCAACACCCATCAACCCGACGAGGGCCTCGCGGTAATTCGCAGCATTGTAAAAATGCATCCAACCACTCGGGTGTTGGTGCTATCAGGCCAAGACAATCAACAACACGTGCTAAAGGCTAAGCAGGATGGCGCGGTTGATTTTATTGCTAAACCCTGCGATGTGGCTGAAATCAAGGTTCGCCTTAAACGACAAATTGCCGAAGATAGTGGTCTTCACCAAGACCAGGATGATATCGAAGGCATCATAGGCAGCAGTGAAGAAATCGAATTGCTGCGAATGCAAATTCGACAGATCGCCAATTCGCCTTATCCGGTTTTGATCGAAGGCGAGTCAGGCAGTGGCAAAGAAGTGACCGCACGAAATTTGCATCTCTGCAGTTCACGCAAAGACGAGCCTTTTCTGACCCTGAATTGCGCTGCTTTCAATGGTGAGTTGCTTGAGTCGCAACTGTTTGGCCATGTTAAAGGTTCGTTTACCGGTGCCACCGAGACTAAAAAGGGGTTTTTCGAGGAAGCTGCCAACGGTAGTTTACTGCTGGATGAAGTGGCCGATTTGCCGGCTGATTTGCAGGCCAAGCTGCTTCGAGTGCTAGAAAATGGCGAATATTATCGACTCGGCGAAACTCAGCCCCGACATTCCTCAGCGCGGGTGCTGGCAGCCACCAACAAAGACATTTTTGCGGCGATTGAGCAAAGCCAGTTTCGCGAAGACCTTTATCACCGGCTCAGCGTGTTTACGGTGCGAGTGCCGTCGCTCGATCAGCGCGATGGCGACAAGCTAGAACTGCTTCAATTTTTTATGCAACAGTTGACAGAAAATAAAGCGACTTTTCAATTGGACGACGAAGCTTTGGCGGTGTGGAACAGTTACAGCTTCCCTGGCAATGTGCGAGAACTGCGTAATATCATGATTCGCTTATCGGCCAAGTATCCTGGGCAAACGATCAAGCCGGATGCGTTGAAGGCTGAGATGTTGGGTGAACAGCGAAAGGTGAATAGCAGCGGTGATGATGGTTGGCTGAAACAAGCTTTGCTTGACTCTAAATTTCAACTCGACGATCTACTTAAATCAGTCGAAAAGAAGGCGATTAATCTGGCGATGCAACAGAACCAAGGCAACGTCAGTAAGGCGGCCGAAACATTGGGAATCAATCGCACCACCCTTTACGGGCGAATGGACCGTTTGATGGAGGAGAAATAGCCATGTACGAAGACTATTTTGGGCTAGAACGGCCTCCGTTCAAAATTACTCCCGACACCAGCCTGTTCTATGAAGGCGGAAAACGCGGTGACATCCTGTCGGCGTTGGTTTACGCGATTCATCGTGGCGAGGGCATCGTTAAGGTCGTCGGAGAAGTCGGCAGTGGCAAAACCATGCTGTGCCGAATGCTGCAGCTCAGGCTGCCAAAAACGGTCGAGATCGTGTATATCGCGAACCCGTCGGTCTCCGCCGAAGATATTCTGTTTGTGATTGCCCACGAGCTAAATTTCAAAGTTAGCAAACAGGAATCCAAGCACGAAGTGATGCGGTTGCTGCAAGATTATCTGGTGCAGCGGCATATGGAAGATAAGCAGGTGGTGCTGTTCGTTGAAGAAGCCCAGAGCATGCCGATAGAGACGCTAGAAGAAATTCGCCTGCTGTCTAATTTGGAAACCAATCAGAACAAATTGTTGCTGATCGTATTGTTTGGCCAACCTGAACTCGATGATAATTTAACCCGTCAGGAAATTCGCCAACTGCGTGAGCGCATCACTCATAACTTCGAGCTAGACCCTTTAACTCAAAGTGAGATTCACAGTTATCTGAACTTTCGGATTCGTCAGGTCGGTTACACCGGCCCGGAGCTGATCGATCATCAAGTCGCCAAAAAAATTGAGCAACACTCGCTTGGTTTATTGCGGCGGATCAACATTATTGCCGATAAAATTCTATTGGCAGCATTCGCAGAGGGGACTCATAATTTGAATGGCTCACATGTTAAAGCAGCGGTTAATGACAGCCCGTTTGACCAGCAACCTGAACGTCAACCGCGTAATTTATGGTGGTGGGCCGCTCCGGCGGTAGCTGTGGTCGTGGTTGGGATAGTCGCGTTTCAATTTCGGGCTGATTGGATGCCGTCTTATGCGGCGGTTTCGCCAGTCATGGCGGGTGATGCCGAGGGTGACTCGACTATGCTTGCTGAAGACCAGCAGGATCCGGCGGACTTTGACGAATCGATGAGTGATACGGTGAAAGTATTGGCCTTGGATTCGGATTCTTCGATGAAAGATGACGAAGGAACCCAGCAATTGTCGAGTGATCAGGACGCGCTTCCCGCGGTTTCGGCATCGGTTAGAGAATTGGTGGCGATGGCCGACCCGACGGCGCAAGCTGAATCAGAAATGGCAGAGGTGCAGGTTAGCGACGCCGACAGTAGCGTGACGGGTATTGATGACGGCAGAGTCAAAGCCAGCGATCAGCCTTTACCCGATGAACAGCCTGAGCAAATAGCTGAACAATCCAGCGAAGCGGCCCAGGTGGCGGTGATCGAGGTGAAAACGGATAGTGAATCAACTCCGATCATGGAGAGTCAAGGTATTGCTATAGAGGTGGCCCAATCACTCTCTTCAAGCAACCCGGCGAACGGCAACGATTTTAGTACGATTGTCGATAGTGGCGAGTGGCTCGACGCAAAATTAGATCAGAGCCGAGAGTGGTTAACTCAAGCTGGCCGAGACAAAGTGTCGATTCAAGTATTGATGCGGCGAAAATCGGCAGTCGAAAATTTAGTCGCTTACTTACGCAAAGAATGGCCGCTCGGGCTAGAACAGACCTTCATTTTTGAAGTCAATCTTGAAGACGCCACCATTTATCGAGTGTACTTCGGTGAATTTGATACTTTGACGGCGGGCAGAAATGAACTAAAACTACTACCCGAGTCGGTTAAGAGAAATGGACCGCACCTAAACTCTATTTACCGGATGCGAAATGCCTTGCTTTAGCCATTTGAACTCAATTGATTGACGCAATGAAGATAATTATTTTATTGATTGTCTTCACCGCAATTTCTGCCTGCCAAAATAGCATTAAGGTCGATAGGCGGATGGTGGCCAGTGGTCATGTGGACCAGTCGCCGGTGATTGCCAAGGCGCCTTCAAATAATATTCCACCGATGGTAGCCCAGCGACCTTCGGTCGCAGCACCTGTGCCCTCCGAGCCTTTGCAAACTTTTACCGTGGTGGCGACCGATTTGCCCGCCAATGAGCTGTTATTTGCGCTGGCGCGTGATGCACGATTGAATCTTGATATTGACCCTCGAATTGAAGGCCGCGTCAGCATCAATGCGATCGACCAAACTTTGCCACAAATTTTGAAGCGTGTCTCACGCCAAGTTTCGTTACGATATTATCTGGATGGTAAGAATTTAATTATTGAGCGGGATAGAGCCTTTACTCGGATTTATCGAATCGATTATCTCAACATGTCGCGAATTACTACTTCGAGTGTTGGTATCGAGACTGCGCTGGGCACAACGAGTAGCAGTGGTGGTGGTAGTGGTGATTCTTCGGCTTCGATTAGCAGTAAGTCGAACAACAATTTTTGGGCCACGTTGGAAGCCAATATAGGCATGTTAGCTCAGTCTAGCGACGACCAGGGAGTAGTCATCTCGAATCGAGAGTCGGGCACCATCTCGGTGCGTGCCACGTCTTCAGCGCATGAAGACATTCAACGTTTCGTAGACACGGTGCTAGCCAGCGCTCGTCGCCAGGTTTTGATTGAAGCGACGGTGGTGGAAGTGACCTTGAACGACGATTTTCAAGCGGGCGTTGATTGGTCTCGAATTGCAGTTGGCAACGGTTGGAGTGTCGGTCAAGGATTTTTGAGTGATAATTCTACTTTGGGTAGCTTGCCTGGTATCGGTACGGCTGGTACTGGTTCGGTGGTTGCTGGCACCTATCAGAACAATAATAGCGATCGCAATATTTCGGCTGCGATCAAAGCACTAGATGCTTTTGGTGATGTTTCGGTGATGTCGAGTCCAAAAATCATGGCACTCAACAACCAGACCTCGGTGCTTAAGGTGGCTGATAATACAGTTTATTTCGAAGTGCAAACCAGCAATTCTACGATTGTTGACGGGGTTTTAATACCTGGAACCACTAATACGACCGCGAAGACGGTGCCGGTTGGTTTCGTGATGAATGTGACGCCTTTCGTATCTGAAAACAATGAGGTCATCCTAAACATTCGACCAACGATTACCCGCATCGTGCGGTTTGTCACTGATCCCAATCCCGACTTGGTCGTCGGCGGAATTGCTAACCTAATCCCCGAGATCCAGGTGCGTGAAATGGAGTCGGTGTTGCGTGTCACCAGCGGTGACACCGCGGTGCTCGGTGGCTTGATGCAAGACACTGCCAGCAGTCAAAGCTCGGGGGTGCCGGGTTTACATGATGCGCGGGGGGTTGGCTTGTTGTTTGGCACCAAGGTGCGCGAGTTTGATAAAACCGAGTTGGTTATTTTCCTTAGACCTCGAATTATTAATAATGCCAATCTCGATGGTGATTTAAGAGATTTCAAGAAGTATCTCAGACCTGAAATTTTCTCTAGACCTTAGAGAAGGCCAATGAGTTTACTGCTAGATGCGCTCAAAAAAGCCGCCGAACAAAAGGCAGGCTTGGCTAGGAAGGACGACAGCCTAGCTAAGCCATCGACAGATGAAGCTTCTACCGAGGCCGGTTCAGACTTTCTGACCGAATTACTTGAAGAGGACATCGAAGATGACGAGGCAGTGGCGTTTCAGTCTGACGTAGAGATTGGTCTGCCGCTTGAGTTGGAAGACCTCGAGGAACCTGACGATGAGGTGGCTGAAGAGACCCGCAGTGAACACTCAGTTACCCTCAGTGCGCAAATGCAGACGGGTGATGACGAAAGCATGGTGTTTACCACCGAAGTCACTCTGGCTGCGGACCCTGCTCAGGAGCTCACTCTCGCGGAATCTGAGCCTGATGATGAAGATCGGTCAGAAATTGATCAGAAGGAGGCTGACCAGGTAGGCATTGATCATCAAAAAGATGATTCGAGCGCGGGCGATGAATCTGATCAAGACGAGGTCTGGTCATCCGAAGAATTGGATTCTATTCTCGGTAAAGACCTGTCGATGTCGTCTGTTGACGATTCCAATATTACGGAACCCGCCTCCTATTTTGACTCGCTCGATGCTGAAGGCCAGTATAGTCTGGCAGGAGACGAAGGTGTCGACGGTTTTGAGTTGTCTAGTATTGACGACAATAAAATGGTCTCTGCCGACTCCACGGTGACCGCAATTCCGCTTCAACAGAGAACCAATTATACCAGCCAATCTACCCCGGTTTCGGTATATCAGACCAGTGGTGTCGAATCCAACAAAGCCAATCCGAATTGGTCCCATGCACCGGATAATTATGACCGCACGCTAATGAAACTACCCGGTGAAGAGGCGTCAAAGCTTTTCGCCGGAATGAAGTCTGATAGCGATATGGTGATGTCACCTGACTATGCAAAGAAGGTTTTCCAAAGCAAATCGAATAGTCAACGCAAGTACCATCGCAAAATTTTTGTAGGTTTGGCATTGATCATTTTGTTGTCAATTGGGATCTTAGGCTTATTCGAAATGCAGAAGGAAGCCAATGTTATTGAAAGCCTCCTGCGACCTTTGAAGCGAGATCCGATGCCCGGCATCATCGAGCCGATGCGTGAGGAAGGAATGACCAAGCTTTTTACCGAAGCCGAAGTTGATTCGGAAACGGTTGAGCTAGTGGAAAGCGTCGAGCTGCTCGAAAACGGCAGTTTGAGTGATCAGGCCACGGGGTCAAACGAAGTCGCTCAAAAGACGATACAAGCGACGGTCGAAGCGCCGTTAGAAGTTCAGGCCACTGCGCCAGCCGTGCCAAAAAGCGAGCGCGCCAGCATTCCAATTGCCGATCAAGGCGTTATCGCTAACGCGCCCGTAAAGGCCAGCGAAGTGGCCGACAAAGTGCCGCCAAAATCTCCGCCAGAGGAAACCAAACAAAACACCAAAAACGCAGATTTAGAGATTTCTTCGAGCAGTCGTTTGCCGGATAAAGATCGATTGTTAGCGCAGGCATATGCCGCCTATCAAAGCGGCGAAGAAACTCGAGCGTTGGCGCTTTATAGTCAAGTAATTAAATTAGACCGACAGAATCGAA
>CBDTWQ010000026.1:0-13387 GCA_965364115.1 uncultured Gammaproteobacteria bacterium
CCAAACCTGATCATCTTCATTCAGTTGACAGCGACGTTGGTTTTCTTCAATGGTGTTAACTGACATTTCTTTTATCCCTTCAATTTCGTAAGTCGTGTTTCACTTCCTGCTAATTCGTATTGGTTGCCCAAATGACCGCTGAGGGTTCATTCGAACGGTCTGTATGCGCTGGTCGAGGGTGAACTTGCTCGCCAATAGCGAAGCCATCCGACGACCCCTCGTATTTCGAAGCCTGCTTAGTAGTGGCAGCAGGCGAATGCTCGGAACGGGCTGAAATTAGCTGCGCTTTAGTGTACCTTTCGCGCCATCGACTTGCCAACGTGAAAGCCAATGCCTGACTATCAAATAGCCCCTTCAATTCTTGCTGCCGATTTCGCCCGACTCGGCGAAGAAGTTGACCAGGTGCTGGCTGCGGGCGCCGATATCGTTCACTTCGATGTGATGGATAATCACTACGTACCGAATTTGACGATTGGTCCCTTGGTCTGTGAAGCTTTGAGGAATCATGGCGTAACGGCACCGATTGATGTTCATCTGATGGTTAAGCCGGTTGACCGCATTATCCCTGATTTTGCCAGTGCCGGCGCCAGCTATATCACTTTCCACCCTGAAACCTCCGAGCATATCGACCGAAGCTTAGGCTTGATTCGTGAGTCAGGCTGTCGTTCCGGCCTAGTGTTTAATCCAGCAACGCCGCTGAGCTATCTCGATTACGTGCTGGATAAAGTTGACATGATTTTATTGATGTCGGTTAACCCGGGTTTTGGCGGGCAAAGTTTTATTCCGGCGACGCTCGATAAACTGGGTCAAGTTCGGCGACTGATCGATGCATCGGGTCACAACATTCGGCTTGAAGTGGATGGCGGCGTCAAGGTTGATAATTTGGAAGAGATCGCGGCGTCCGGTGCCGACACTTTTGTTTCTGGCTCCGGCATTTTTGGCCAGGCAAAAGAGACTGATCCGAATCGATATGATTCGATTATAAAGCAAATGCGCAATGCACTGGCGCGGGTTGATTCAGTTTGACCTGTCGGATCGAATTTGAAACTGGCCCGTTTAGAATTGTCTTGGCACTGGCTCGGTGGCTGTGTTAGATTCGGAAAATCTTGTCTTTTGGTCATCAGAATGACTCAGGAACATTTACAGAAATTTGAAGCTAAGCAACGCTGGCGATGGTAGTCGCAAGCCCGCTGTTGTTTACTTTTTTCTGTTAAATCGTTTTTGAGGACCCTGCAAAATTACTGCCAAGATCTACCATTCCTGTTTCGCTGCCTTGCTGGCTAGCAGCCGAGCAATGGTTCGAGACTTGACTGGCTTGTCAGTGATCAAGGGGTTCGGGAGCCACCGATGAACCTGCAACAATTCGAACAAATTAAATCAGACTACAATCGCATTCCGTTAGTGCGTGAGATTTCTGCTGATTTAGACACACCACTCAGCACCTACCTGAAACTGGCTGACCAAGCCTACACCTATCTTTTTGAGTCAGTTCAAGGCGGCGAAAAATGGGGTCGATATTCGATGATCGGCTTGGCCTGCAACACTCGAATTCGGGTTGACGGCCAACGCGTTCGGCTCGAAGTCGATGATCAAGTTATCAGCGACGTCGAGACCGATGATCCGTTGCTTTTTATCGAGGATTATCTCAGCACTTTCAAGGTCGCCGAAGCGGATTGCGTGCCCAAGTTCCATGGCGGATTAGTGGGTTATTTTGGTTACGATACAATTCGATATATCGAGCCGAAATTGGCTCATTGCCCTAATCCCGACCCAATTGAAACGCCGGATATTCTGCTCATGTTGAGTGACGAGCTGGTTGTCTTTGATAATCTTTCATCGCGAATGTTTCTGATTGTTCACGTCGACCCTGCGATCGAGCAGGCTTGGTCGCTTGGGCAGCAGCGTCTTGATCAGCTTGAGCAGCAACTAAAAGACACGCGCTTAAATCACCATAGTAGTGGCTCTTCGCAAACGGTCACCGAGCAAGACTTTACCTCTGAGTTTAGCCAGCAAGGTTTTCAACAGGCGGTCCAAAAAGCGCGCCAATACATCATCGATGGCGATGCGATGCAGATCGTCTTATCGCAGCGCTTGTCGATTGGTTATCAGACAGCTCCGATCGATTTGTATCGAGCTTTGCGCAGCCTAAACCCGTCGCCTTACTTGTATTACATGAACTTGGGCGATCATCATGTGGTTGGTTCTTCGCCGGAAATTTTGGTCCGGCTTGAAGACGAGGCGGTTACCGTTCGCCCGATTGCGGGCACCCGCCCGCGTGGCAAAAATGCAGTTGCCGATCAGCAATTAGAGCAAGAGTTGCTGAATGACCCCAAAGAATTGGCGGAACATTTGATGCTGATTGATCTAGGGCGTAATGATGCCGGTCGAGTGAGTGAAGTGGGTAGCGTGGTTTTAACTGAGAAAATGCTGGTTGAGCGTTATTCGCATGTGATGCATATCGTGTCGAACGTGGAAGGTCGAATCAAGCCAGATATGTCGGCATTTGACGTGCTGAGAGCAACCTTCCCAGCTGGCACGGTGTCCGGGGCGCCCAAAATTCGAGCAATGGAAATCATTGACGAACTAGAGCCCGTCAAGCGCGGAATTTATTCTGGAGCGGTGGGATATATCTCTTGGAGCGGCAATATGGACACCGCGATTGCGATCCGAACCGCGGTGATAAAAGATAAACGGCTTTTTATTCAGGCTGGCGCAGGGATTGTTTACGACTCGGTGCCAGAAACCGAATGGGCCGAAACCATGAGCAAAGGCCGAGCTATTTTTAGGGCAGTGGCGCTTGCCGAGGCCGGGTTGCCTTCGCGCGACCCTTGCGCTGAAGCGGGCGCGGGGGAAGAGTCGTGAAGGTTTTAATGATCGATAACTATGACTCGTTTACTTACATCTTAGTGCAGTATCTAGGCGAGCTTGGCGCCGAGGTCGAAGTGGTGCGTAACGATCAAATCAATGTTGCGTCAGTCGAACAATCGGATGCCACCCATTTGATGATTTCACCCGGCCCCTGCACGCCCAATCAAGCGGGCGTCTCGATGGCGGCGATAACCTCGATGGCGGGAAAGAAACCTATTTTGGGCGTTTGTCTGGGTCATCAAAGTATTGCTCAGGTGTTTGGTGGCAAGATAGTGCATGCCGACAAGATCATGCATGGAAAAACCTCGCAGATGATTCATTCGGGCAAAGGCGTCTTTAATGGGCTGCCCAGTCCGTTCGTTGCGACCCGATATCATTCTTTAGTGGTGGCCACCAACTCCGTTCCTGATTGTCTGGAGATTACGGCCTGGACCGAAGATGCTGACGGTAATATGGAAGAAATCATGGGATTGCGGCATATAGAACTAGCCATCGAAGGGGTGCAATTTCATCCTGAATCGATTTTAACCGAGCATGGGCACGAGCTGATGCGCAATTTTCTGCGATCGTCATAAAGGGGCAGTGATGAAGATTCAAAGCGCAATAAAAGCAGTGATCGCTAGGCAGAATCTTAGCGGCGACGAAATGAAGTCAGTGATGCAGCAAATCATGACTGGCGAGTGTACGGCCTCTCAGATCGGTGGCTTCTTAGTGGGGCTGCGGATGAAAGGCGAAAGCGTTGAAGAGATCGCTGCAGCCGCCGAAGTGATGCGTGAGCTTGCCACCCGGGTGAAGGTGCAAGGCGATCATTTAGTCGACACCTGCGGCACTGGCGGTGATGCCTCGGGCAGCTTCAACATTTCCACGGCCAGTGCGATTGTTGCCGCTGCGGCGGGCGCGCAAGTTGCCAAACACGGTAATCGGTCGATGACCAGTAATTCGGGCAGTGCCGATGTGCTGGAGGCGGCCGGGGTTAAACTTGATATCACGCCTTCGCAAGTCGCCGCTTGCATCGATCAAGTGGGGGTGGGCTTCATGTTTGCACCCGCTCACCATGGCGCGATGCGCCACGCGATCGGTGCGCGCAAAGAAATGGCAGTGCGAACAATATTCAATGTGCTTGGGCCTTTGACCAACCCTGCGGGTGCGCCCAATCAAGTTATCGGTGTCTTTGACGCTGCGTTGCTCGAGCCTTTAGCGCAGGTGCTTAAGCAGTTGGGCAGTCGACATGTGATGGTGGTGCATTCGGATGATGGGATGGATGAGATCAGCATCTCCGCGCCGACCCAGGTGGCCGAGCTTAAAAATGGCGTGATCAGCCAATATCAAATATCGCCCACCGATTTTGCGATTCCGACTGCCTCGATGGATCTGTTGCGCGTCGACAGTGCCGAAGCCAGTTTGGCGATGATACGATCGCTGCTCGCTGATCAGCCTGGGGCGGCAAGAGATATCGTTTGTCTCAACGCGGGTGCTGCGATCTACGTGTCGGGCCTTGCCGACACTCACAATGCTGGAGTCGAGTTAGCGCGGCTCGCTATTTCAAATGGTAAAGCGGCGGCTGTGCTGCAGGCGCTTGTGGATAAAACCAACGCATCATGAATTTGGAGATGAATTCAGATCGGGCTGACATCCTGAATCAAATTATTGCTCGTAAGCAGGTCGAAATAGCATCGCGTGCGCAAGCCCTGCCTCGGGTTGAGTTAGAGCAGCGAGCTCGGCTAGCGGACGCCCCGCGCGGATTCGTTGCCGCCTTAAAGCGGCGTGCTCTCGAAGGTGATGCAGCGGTTATTGCCGAGATTAAAAAGGCGAGCCCGAGTAAAGGTGTGATTCGAGAAAATTTTGATCCGGTTGAGATTGCAATTTCATACCAGATGGGCGGCGCCGCTTGTTTGTCGGTGCTGACCGACCAAGATTTTTTCCAAGGGCATGAAGACTATTTAGTGGCGGTGCGAAAAGCCTGTGAACTGCCAGTGATTCGCAAAGACTTTATTATCGATAGCTATCAGGTGGTCGAATCTCGGGCGATTGGTGCCGACTGTATTTTACTGATTGTCGCCGCGCTTGACGATGAGCCACTCCGGCAGCTCTATCAATTGGCTACTGAATGGGGCATGGATGTGTTGGTTGAAGTGCATGATGAGGTCGAGTTATCGCGGGCGCTGCAGCTAGATTTGCCAGAAGGATTGCCGCTAATCGGAATTAATAATCGAGATTTGCGTAATTTCGAAACCACTTTGAACACCACGCTTTCATTGCTCGACAAGGTGCCCGAGGACTGTTTGGTAGTAACTGAGAGCGGCATTCATAGCCGAGAGAACGTTGCTCTAATGCGGTCTCATCAAGTGAATGCTTTTCTCGTCGGTGAAGCCTTTATGCGGGCAGCTGACCCTGGCAAGAGTCTAAAAGATTTGTTTTTCGACTAACGCGTTCCAAACACAACAATCGTTTTACCGTGCGCCGTAATTAGTCCGTCTTCTTCCAGGTTTTTCATTACTCGCCCGGCCATTTCCCGAGAGCAGCCGACGATCTTGGCGATTTCTTGCCGCGTAATTTTGATTTGAATGCCATCAGGGTGAGTGACCGCATCAGGTTCACGCGCGAGATCAAGCAAAGTGCGCGCGACGCGGCCGGTCACATCCATGAATGCCAGGTTGCTAACTTTCCGACTAGTGTTGCGCAAACGACTGGCCAGTTGTGAAGACAACTGAAAAAGAATTTCTGGATTTTCTTTCGCCAGCTGAATGAAATGCCCATATTGAATTTCGGCAATCTCGCAGACACCCCGAGCGTTAACCCAGGCACTGCGTCGAGTGTGCTGGTTAAACAGGCCCAGTTCACCAAAGAAGTCGCCTGAATTCAGGTAGGCCAGCACAATTTCATTGCAATCTTCGTCCTCGATTACAACGCTGACAGAACCCTCAATGATGTAGTAGAGCGTGTCGGATTTATCGCCCGCGTGAATGATCGTGCTGCGCGCGGCGTATTTTTTGGCGTGGCAATGCTGCAGGAAGTTGTCCAAAGCAGGATTGTTTCGCGAAATGATTTTTGTGATCGGGTTAACGGACATGATTCAAAAAGTTGCTTTTACTTTCGTTTAAGATAGCACACCGATAGTATTTTGCTGAGATGGGTTGAATATGAAGTGCAGAATAAAATGGCAAGATCACATGTCCTTTGTCGGAGAGTCGAACAGTGGGCACTCGGTGGTGATGGATGGCGCGTCCGATTCTGGTGGGCGGAACCTAGGGATTCGCCCGATGGAGATGCTGCTATTGGGGCTGGGTGGCTGTGCCAGTTTCGACGTGGTGTCGATTTTGCAGAAGTCACGCCAAGAGTTGGTGGATTGCGAAGCGTTTATCGAAGCTCAACGAGCTGATGAGATACCAAAGATATTCACTCACATCCACATTCACTTCATTGTCAGCGGCCGGCAACTCAACCCGAAGAAAGTTGAGAAAGCGGTTCAGCTGTCGGCTGAAAAATATTGTTCAGCGTCGCGCATGCTGGAGAAATCGGCACAAATCACTCACGATTTTGAAATTGTCGAATCGCCATGATGGGTTGGGTGCTAGTCAGTAAACCAGTTTAAAACCGATAGGCGGTAAAGGTCATCACTTTGCTTACCGTGGTCATCAACTGTTTTATCGCCGGCGGCAGTTCGGCGGCACCTGCCGCTTCGGCGTTGCGGGCATGGCGCAGCTCGTCTTCTCGCATTTTTTCAACGATCGCTCGACTGCGGTGGTCTTGCGCAGGCAAATGCTGCAGATGACGCTCGAGATGGTCTCCAACCTGTTGCTCGGTTTCCTTGACAAATCCTAAGCTCCACTTGTCGCCAGCAGCGCCAGCGATGGCGCCCATCGTAAACGAGCCCCAGTACCAGATACCATCAAGCAAGCTGCGACGTTGACCGAATTCTGAAAGCCTTTGCAGGCACCAGCTAAGGTGTTCGGTTTCCTCTTGAGCTGCGTCGTCCATCGCCTGGCTTATGGCTTGGTTTCGAGCGGTTAAGGCTTGTCCTCGATAAAGCCCTTGTGCGGCCACTTCTCCGGCATTATTAACGCGCATCAAAGCCGCCGCGAGAGTTTGTTCATCCGCCGATAAATCATTCGCCTCGATACCCCGGGCAGGATAAGATTCAGCAATGACTGGCGTTTGCAGATGGCTGGTTTTTAGCCCATGTTGCAATTCATCTAGGAGTTTGTCGAAGATACTGAGCTGACGCATTCAGGGTCTCTGTAATTGAGCGAGCAAGCTGCTACTTGAGGAACTATTATCGGCGATCTGATCGATATAAACCAAGACTTAATATCGAGAGCGATTGTTTAGGGTACGATTCGTTACAAATCAACGTTTGGTGGCTTGTCAAGCGGTGTTGGATCCGTTAGTATTCGCGCCCTTTGCAGCAGAAGCTCAGGCCTTTGAGGCCTTATTATTAGGAATTTATATGAAAACCTACAGCGCAAAAGCTGAGACGGTAAAACGCGACTGGTATGTGGTTGATGCTAGCGATAAGGTGTTAGGTCGCTTGTCGACTGAAATTGCAAGACGTCTGCGCGGCAAACATAAACCAGAATACACGCCTCACGTTGACACCGGTGATTACATCATCGTGGTCAATGCGGAGAAAATTCGGGTGACCGGCAATAAAGAAAACGACAAGATGTACCACCACCACACTGGATACATTGGTAGTTTGAAGTCGACTAATTTATCGAAGTTGCGCAAGGAACACCCCGAGAGAATCATCCAGCACTCGGTTAAAGGCATGCTGCCAAAAAATACTCTGGGTCGGGCGATGTTCAAGAAGCTCAAGGTCTATGCGGGTGAAGCGCATAATCATGAGGCACAGCAGCCTCAGCCCCTCGAAATCTAACAGGTCATATAACCTACAGGTCACAAAATGGCAGTTGAACAAATTTACGGTACTGGACGACGCAAAAGCTCTTCCGCGCGTGTCTACCTCACAGTTGGATCTGGCACGATTATCATCAACAAAAAGAGTATCGATGACTATTTTGGTCGTGAGACCTCTCGGATGGTGGTGCGTCAGCCTTTGCAAACGGCCGATTTGGTCGACAAGTTCGATATCAATGTGAACGTTTCTGGTGGTGGCCCAAGCGGTCAAGCCGGTGCGATTCGATTGGGTATTACACGCGCACTGATGATTTATGACGAAACCTTACGACCTGCTTTACGCAAAGAAGGCTTTGTTACTCGTGATGCACGCGAAGTGGAACGCAAGAAAGTTGGTTTGCGCAAGGCGCGCAGAGGCGTTCAGTTCTCGAAACGTTAATCGAACTAACTCCTCGCCAGGACCTGATTCTCGAATCGGCTGGCAAAGCAAAGAGCCCGCTATTGCGGGCTTTTTTGTGGCTGCCAACATTGTGGCTACCGTCATTGCGGCTACTATCTAGACCTTTTAAAGCAATCAGCGCAGACTTCGCTGAGACTTAAAGCTGCGGGGGACGTCTTTCGGCAGAAGGCCTAAAAATAAGTAATCAGTTGTCATCGACAGTGATTCTGATTGATGGTTGGAATCAACCCTCAATTTAGCTGTCAATTTCTTAAGTCGAGGCGTCGGGAATGATGCCGACTTGGGTCGTCTTTTTTGCTGAATCTAACCAGCAAACGCGCCTAGGGTTGACTCGCTAGAATGGTTTTAACGCCATTGTCGCCACCGAGTATTAATACATCAGCGGGGCGGTGAGCGAACAAGCCTACACAAACAACACCAGCAATCTGGTTGATGCGGGTTTCCCATTCGAGTGCATCGACTATTTTTAAGCCATGCACGTCTAAAATAGGATTGCCGTTGTCGCTTATAAAGCCTTCGCGAAGTCGCGGCTCGCCGCCCAGTTTGCTTAGTTCGGCGGCGACTAAGTCTCGTGCCATGGGAATCACTTCGATCGGCAAAGGAAAACTGCCTAAGGTTTCAACCAACTTGCTGTCATCGGCAATGCAAACGAATTTGTCACTGGCTGCGGCCACGATTTTTTCACGGGTTAAGGCGCCGCCGCCACCTTTGATCAAATGCAATGCTGAATTGGATTCGTCGGCACCATCGACGTATACATCGAGTCGCCCTGCATGATTTAAGTCAATTACCTTTATGCCATGCTTGTGCAGGCGTTCGCTCGAAGCCTCAGAGCTCGAGACGGCTGCCTTGATGTCGCTGCCCATGCCAGCAGCCAGGGCGTCGATGAAGTGATTGACGGTTGAACCGGTGCCAACACCTATAATGCTGCCGGGTTCAACATGGGCAATAGCCGCTTCGGCGGAAATTCTTTTTTTATCTTCGCTTGTCATTGATCAGGTTGCTGCTAAATATTAGGTTTATGATAGTCTGTCAGCTTCAGTGCGAGCTATCCAGCATAGCTTGCATCCTAACCCGGACCATAACACATGCAACAGGGTAAATTTTTAGAAAAAGTTTTAACCGCACGCGTCTACGATATTGCGCGTGAGACGCCGCTCGATCATATGGATCGCATTTCGCGGCGTTTTCACAACAAGGTTTGGCTCAAGCGGGAAGACTTGCAACCGGTTTTTTCGTTCAAGTGTCGAGGTGCCTTTAACAAAATCTATCAGGTGATGCAAAGCGATCCGGACTTGTTGGGGGTGATCACCGCTTCTGCTGGCAATCATGCGCAGGGTGTTGCCCTGTCAGCGAAGAAGCTGGGTCTTAAGGCGGTGATCGTGATGCCAACCATCACACCGGATATCAAAATTTCTGCGGTTAGAGCCTACGGCGCCAAGGTGGTGCTTCGCGGTGAAAGTTTCGAAGCGGCGCGCGATCACTCGCTGGCCTTGGCGGCCAAGGAAGGGCTTGTTTATATCCCCCCATTTGATGACATTGATGTGATTGCCGGGCAGGGCACGATCGGTCATGAAATTATTCGTCAACATCCTGAAAATATCGACATCATCTTCTTGCCCGTTGGTGGTGGTGGATTGGCTGCTGGGGTGGCGGGCTTCTTGAAGGCGGTTAATCCCAAAATTAAGATTGTTGCGGTCGAGCCGAATGATGCCGCGTGCTTCTATGAAGCGCGCAAAGCGGGCCGTCGGGTTGTTTTAGCTGAGATTGGCACATTTGCTGATGGGGTCGCGGTCAAACAAGTTGGTAAGCAAAATTTTTCGATGTTGAAGCATTTAATTGACGATGCGATCACCGTGACCACAGATCAGATCTGTGCGGCGATCAAGGACACCTACGAAGACACCCGCGCAATTTGCGAACCAGCAGGGGCGGTGTCACTTGCGGGTCTCAAAAAATATGTTGAAACCGAAGGGTTGAAAGGCAAAACTTTAATCGCAATCAACAGTGGCGCAAACATGAATTTTGACCGCTTGCGACACGTTTCGGAGCGTTCTGAGCTGGGTGAAGAACGCGAAGCGTTGCTCGCGGTCGAAATTCCGGAGCAGCCAGGTAGTTTTATGCGACTCTGCCAGTTGATCGGCAATCGTGCCATCACCGAGTTTAATTATCGCTATTCGGACGCGAGCAACGCGCACGTGTTTGCTGGCATTCAGTTAACCCGTGGGACTGAGGAAAAGAATAAGCTGATTGCCAAGCTGCTGGCCAAGGATTACAAGGTCTTTGACATGACCGACAACGAAGTGGCCAAGTTACACACGCGTTACATGATTGGTGGGCATCCGGGTAATGGGGTTAACAACGAGTTGCTTTATCGTTTTCAGTTTCCGGAGAAACCCGGCGCTTTATTAGATTTTTTGATGAAGGTCGGAACCCGTTGGAATATCAGTTTGTTTCACTACCGCAACCACGGCTCCAATTTTGGTCGCATTTTAATGGGTTTTCAAGTCGATCAAGCCGATATCAAAGTGTTCAAGCAGTTTTTGAAAAATATAGATATTCCTTATTGGGATGAAACCGACAATGAGGCTTATGGCCTATTTTTGCGATGATACGTTCTGTGATGATGAAGGTAATTCGCTAGGAAAGACTTGGCGCGTGAGGTTTATTCTCGATTAGAAAGTAATCGAAGGATACCAACCGCGGTGCCGTCGCAAATCTATCAACCTTGAACCAATGGTCCAGGTGGGGTTATTGACAACCCATCAGGCTTCCTGACGAATCAGGCATGCACACCAACGTTGTACGGAAGACCCCGAGATTGATAAATAGGCTCAAGGATATATGACGACTGCAAACGCACACCGCAGTTAGTATCTACTAACTATGGATCTAATTTATCGAAAAGTACAATTTAAAATTCTAATGACCCTTAAAAGTGTTGTTCTGTATGGCTTTGCGGGCATAAACGAGACCGTTCAAACGAACCTATTTCGCTTTAAACTAGAGCCTTTGAGCCATCAACGCGATGGTTGGGTAGGCGAATTATCGTTCTTTTTAGTCGTATCGATGTTTTTGCAATGCCCTCTCAAAACACGATTAACCTTGAGTTGAGCAAAAGATTTGCCCAGCCTTTCATCAGATATTTTCCATAAGCAAAAAGACGGCCTGCGAAAAAGGCGGCTCGGACTCATAGATTACGTCCGGCGATACGCTTCAAGCGAATCGCTAGATCCTGCTAGCAAATCAGTGGGGAGGCTTGCTGAAGGCTTGCCAACGGATTGGCCAAGACTTACCTATTTAAGTTGAAGGTTGCTTGAGACACTGAAAGCAGTTCTATCGATCGACTGAATTGATCAATCTTGCTGCTTGTGCTTAGAAGCTTCTTACGACTGATCGATCGTGAGTCGGTTGGAGGCCAACTCGATCAGGCTCAGAAGCTCAAACTGAAACCACTCAGTGGTACAAATTTAGTTGCCCAGTTCGCTAAGGCAACACCAAATGCAATGCCAAAACCTTGGGATATGCCTTTGATGACTGTATTCGCTTCACTCATAAAGTTGAATCGCATGGTATTTTTCCTGTTTTTTTAATGATTTCGATAAAGAAATAGCACAGCATCGCGGAAAATCCAGAATTTGAGCGTAAATAAAAAGCAGAAATAATGGCTTTAGGGAACGTATCTTGTTTTAACGCTTAGTTGGTAGAGGGATGAGACCCGCATTTCATCTAGTGATGAAAGGGTCTTGCGACTAGAGTTCTAGTTATCGAGTTTGTTCAAGCGCCCGTGAAATTTTGTTTTCCAAGTCTTTTAGCCTAGGCGGTAACGCGGGGCTTAACTCGGCGTCAAGGTTTCCGGTTTTGAGCAAGTCATTGGCCATATTGAGCGCGGTGATCACGGCAATTCTTTCGGAACCCATGATCGTTCCGCTGTCGCGCATTTCGCGCATTTTGTTGTCGAGAAATTTAGCCGATTCAAGCAGTGCAGACTGCTCTCCCACAGGGCACGCAACCTTGTAGTCTTTGTCTAGAATTGAAATATTAATCGGGTGCGCGTCAGTCATGACCCAAGCTCTAGTGAGCGCAATCGAGAAATCATTGCTTCAACTCGGTTTCGCGCCATTTCGGTTTTTTCAATTAATTGTGAGCGCTCGCTGACCAGCTTGTCTTTTTGCTGGCGCAGGCTGGAATTTTCAGTTTTTAGTGAGCCCACCGTACTGATCAGTTCGTCAATGCGCGTTTCTAATTGGCGCAGGTCGTCTTCGGTGTATGCGGTCTTGTCAACAGTCATGGTGTAATCATCAGGTCTTAGGCCGCTCAGGTCAACAGTGTCGAATTTTCGAGAGTGAGAACGCTGTAAAAGCCTACAAGCAAGGGTTAATACGAATAATAGCGCCGAGTGTGGATTTCTCAAAGCGATTCCGTCAGCTGGAGAATTTTTTCTCAATCTAAAAGTTGCCAGATAATCGACTTGGATTGTCGTTAGGGAATGTCATAAGTCTTTGAAAGATATCGTTACTTTAGGTTATAAAAAAATTTAATGAGGCGAATTTTCGAGCCATCGATGGGGTGAAATTAAGCCGGCTTATTTGATATTCTAGTGGTGGTTTGCGCTCTTCTTTAATGTCAGGATTTGGCAACGAGGGCGATTTGCCAACGTTTTATCTAGCTTTGGGGGCCTAATGGCGATCTTTTTTCAGGTAATATATCGACCATATAAAATTAGTGATCCAAAGGTTTTAGAATATGATCGAGCATAGTCGAGTGCAAGAGGCGCTGGAACAGTTAGGTGCAACCGCAGATGCAACCGAATCACATGGTGTCTTGTGCGCCTTGTTGATCTCGAATGCCAGCATGGCTCGATGGTTTGAACTCACCTTGGAAAGTCTCCCAGAACAGAGCGATGTATTGGCGAAAGAGCACCTAACTTCGCTGAAGCAACTTTTCGATGAGACTCAGCATCTACTTGAAAATGAAGATTTAGGCTTTAGTTTGTTGTTGCCCGACGAGACAGACCGGTTTGGTTTAAGGCTAGAGGCGGCGGCACTGTGGTGTCAGGGATTTGTTTTTGGTGTCGGAGTTAGCGGTTTAACTGAAGATGAAAATTTCGATCAACAGGCACAGGAGTGTTTGTCAGATTTGCTCGAAATTAGTAAGCTCGGGGTTAACGTGGCCGCCAGCGATGAAGCTGAGCAGCAATTG
>CBDTWQ010000027.1:0-13243 GCA_965364115.1 uncultured Gammaproteobacteria bacterium
CGAACACTGACAGTTGATCCTTAAGGATGCTGCCAGCAATACGAATCGCCTCTTCCGGGTCAATCGTGCCATTGGTCTCTATATCGATAATCAGCTTGTCTAAGTCGGTGCGCTGTTCTACACGGGCCGATTCAACGCTATAAGCAATCTTACGCACCGGCGAAAAAGATGCGTCGAGCTGAAGATGCCCTAAAGCCGCGTCTTCCTCTGAAGTTTGACGCGTGTTTGCGGGCTGATAACCACGGCCTTTGACCACATGCAAAGACATTTCGAACTTCACACCCTTGGTTAAGGTTGCAATCACGTAATCTGGGTCAACCACTTCGATATCATGGTCAAGCTGAATGTCAGCTGCCGTGATCACGCCAGGACCTTTCTTAGAGACCGTTAATGTGGCTTCATCTTTTGTATGCATCACGATGCCAACACCCTTAAGGTTCAGCAAAATATCGATGACGTCTTCTTGCACACCATCAAGCGCGGTGTATTCATGCAACACACCCTCAATCCGACAATCAACAATGGCGCAACCACGGATCGAAGAAAGTAGGATGCGACGTAGCGCGTTACCTAGCGTATGACCAAAGCCACGCTCCAAAGGTTCAATAGAAACCTTCGCATGATAGGTTTCTTGCTCTTCGACTTTAACGTGCTTCGGCTTGAGCAAATCTGAGTAGATCTTAGACATAAAATAACCGTTAATTATTTGGAGTAAAGTTCAACGACAAGCTGCTCGTTGATATCTGGTGGTAACTCGTGACGCTCAGGAGTTGCCTTGAATGTGCCTTCAAACTGGGCTTGCTTAACATCAACCCAATCGGGTAAACCCACTTGCTCGGCCAATGACAGTGCTTCGGCGATACGCACTTGAGCACGCGATTTTTCGCGAATGCTGACGACGTCATTAGCACGCACCATAAAAGACGGAATGTTCACACCCTGGCCATTCACCAAGATCGCTTTGTGACTGACCAACTGACGAGCTTCTGCTCGAGTCGAACCAAAACCCATTCGATAAACCACGTTATCAAGCCGACACTCGAGCAACTGAAGTAAGTTTTCACCTGTCGAACCTTTTATTCGCGAGGCTTCCTTATAATAGTTACGGAACTGACGCTCTAAGATACCGTAAATACGGCGCAGCTTTTGCTTTTCTCGCAACTGCAAACCGTAGTCAGACACCCGAGGTTTACGGGTTCCAGCACCATGCATTCCAGGAGGATTGTCGATCTTGCATTTGGTGTCTACCGCGCGTCGCGAAGACTTCAAACTCAAGTCTGCACCCTCTCGGCGCATCAACTTACATTTTGGTCCAATATATTTTGCCATTCTATTTTGCCTATACTCGACGTTTCTTGGGCGGGCGGCAGCCGTTGTGTGGAATCGGCGTGACGTCATCAATACGTGAGATCTTAAAACCGATTCCGTTTAACGCACGAACCGCTGAATCTCGACCAGGACCAGGGCCCTTGACCAAAACTTCCAAATTCTTCATACCCATTTCTTGAGCGACTTGGCCCGCGCGTTCAGCAGCAACCTGAGCTGCGAAAGGCGTCGACTTCCGCGAACCACGAAAGCCTGACCCGCCAGCGGTTGCCCATGACAAAGCATTACCCTGTCGATCACTAATGGTCACGATGGTGTTATTAAAAGTCGCATGGATATGCGCAACTCCATCGGATACAACCCGTTTGGTCTTCTTTTTGGTACGTGTCTTATCAACCATACTAACTTTCCTATCGCTTCAATGGGCGGCGCGGCCCTTTACGAGTGCGCGCATTGGTTTTGGTTCGCTGACCACGCACAGGCAGACCGCGACGATGACGAATACCCCGATTTGTTCCAAGGTCCATAAGACGCTTGATATTCATCGAGATTTCGCGGCGCAAGTCACCTTCAGTGGTGAGCCTATCAATCTGTGAACGAATTTGCTCTAACTGCTCTTCATTTAATTCACGAACTTTCGTTTGCGGATTAATTTCGAGCGTGTCACAAATTTGTGCCGAACGCGTTGGGCCAATACCGAAAATTGATTGCAACGCAATCACGGTGTGCTTGTTGTCCGGTATGTTTACCCCAGCAATACGAGCCATAAAAAACCTATCTCCAAAGTCGTCCAGACAAACGGGCGCTGATTCTAGCGGCCGCTTGCCTAAAAATCAATCAATCAAACCCGATGCCTAGCCTTGACGCTGTTTATGGCGTGGGTCTTTACAAATTACACGCACGGAACCGTGGCGACGAATCACCTTACAGTTCTTGCACAATTTTTTTACTGACGCTCTTACCTTCATAATCTTACCTTGTTCCTGGCTTCTAGCGCGTCACGCCAGAACCACCATAGCCTTTAAAATTAGATTTTTTCATTAAGCCGTCATACTGATGACTCATCAGGTGCGCCTGCACCTGCGACATAAAGTCCATCACTACAACGACGATAATGAGTAACGAAGTGCCGCCAAAATAAAATGGCACATTCCAGAACAAGATCAAAAACTCCGGCAACAGACACACCGCTGTTATATACATCGCACCCACCAAAGTGAGTCGAGACATCACACCGTCAATATAAGTTGCGGTTTGATTGCCGGGTCGAATACCGGGGATAAAAGCACCCGATTTTTTCAAATTATCAGCGGTATCCTTCGAATTAAACACCAACGCGGTGTAAAAGAAACAAAAGAAAATGATTGCCGCAGCATAAAACATCACATAAAGCGGCTGGCCTGGTGACAACGCGGCGGCGATATCCTGCATCCAGCGCATACCTTCGGCCTGGCTAAACCAACTACCAAGCGTCGCGGGAAACAAAATAATGCTCGATGCGAAAATCGGTGGAATAACGCCCGCCATATTCAACTTCAGCGGCAAATGGCTATTTTGCGCCGCATACATCTTTCGTCCTTGCTGTCGCTTGGCGTAATTAACCGTAATCCGCCGCTGCCCGCGTTCAACAAAAACCACAAAATAGGTAACGCCCAACACCCCCACAAAAAGAGCGAGAATGACTAGTGAATTCAACTCACCGGTCCGAACTAATTCAAAGGTACCACCAATTGCCGCAGGCAAACCTGCCACGATGCCAGCGAATATGATGACCGAGATTCCATTACCGACGCCACGTTCGGTGATCTGCTCACCCAACCACATTAAAAACATAGTGCCAGTGACTAAGGTTACCGCCGCAGTAAAAATAAATGATGTGCCGGGGTTAATCACCAGAGCACTACCGCCACTTCCACTTTGTGCTGACAGCGCAATCGAAATACCAATTGACTGGAATGTTGCCAGTGCAACGGTGAAATAACGCGTGTACTGGGTTATTTTACGGCGACCAGACTCGCCTTCTTTCTTAAGTTGCTCCAAAGCCGGAACGGCTACGGTCAACAATTGCATGATAATAGAGGCCGATATGTACGGCATGACGCCGAGCGCAAAAATCGACATCCGCTCCAAAGCACCACCCGAAAACATATTGAACATGCCAAGGATACCAGTGCGTTGCTGGTCAAATATCTCACGCATCACCGCGATGTCTATTCCAGGCACAGGAATAAAGGTGCCTATCCGAAAGACAATCAGCGCAAAAACGACAAAAAACAATCGTTTGCGCAGCTCGCTAAGGGAACCACCTGACAGGCTTGAAGCCAATTGCTGTGCGGAAGGACGACCCATAACTATGCTTGCGCGATCGAACCGCCGGCAGCTTCAATGGCAGCTCGCGCGCCTTTGGTCACTGCAACCGTTTGGTCAACTTTCACTGCGCGAGTCAATTCGCCCGAGAGGAATATCTTAACCTTTCGAGTTTGAATCGCGATCAAGCCTGCTTTAAGCAGCCCTTCTAAACTAATTTCAGTCAACCCGCTGGCTTCAATTTCACTCAATCGAACTTCAGCCACATAACGGCCTTTGCGAGAGGTAAAACCAAATTTGGGCAAGCGAACCTGCAATGGCATTTGGCCACCCTCAAAACCGACGCGAACACCACCGCCAGATCTTGATTTTTGGCCTTTGTGACCTCGGCCAGCGGTCTTACCCGTGCCTGATCCGATGCCACGACCAACGCGTTTAGGCGCTTTCGTAGAACCTTTCGCCGGCTTCAGACTATTTAAATACATTACGCTTCCTCGACCTTCAGCAAATACTGGACTTTGTTAATCATGCCGCGGTTTTCCGGCGTATCGATCACTCGAACGGTTTGATGCATGCGCCTCAAACCCAACCCTGCAACACACGCCTTGTGCGACTTTAAACGCCCATGCTTACTGCGCACTAACGTCAGGCTAAGATAATTAACCGTCGGCACACTCTTTTCAACCTTAGCTGCAGCTGCGGCAGGCGCGGCTTTCTTTGGTGCTGGAGCTGCGCTCTCAGCTGCCGAACTCACTTCAGCAGAACTCACCTCAGCAACCACGGCGGCGGACTCAACCGGCGCTGCTTTTATTACTGCTGCTTTTTTGGCGACAGCCTTTTTAGCCACTGCCTTTTTGGCAGCCGCTTTTTTAGCGGGCGCTTTCTTAGCAGGCGCTTTTTTAGCAACAGCCTTTTTAGCTGCGGCTTTCTTAACTACTTTGTCGTCTTCGGCCATAACCTTAACCCAGAATATCTTCTACAGACTTACCGCGTTTGTTAGCGATATCCTGCGGTGATTGCATGTCTACTAATCCGCGTATGGTAGCACGTACCAAATTAATCGGATTGCGCGAACCATTACATTTAGCTAAAACGTTACGCACCCCAACGGCTTCAAAAACAGCGCGCATCGCGCCACCTGCGATAACGCCGGTTCCTTCCGAAGCAGGCTGCATATAAACCTTGGCCGCACCATGACGGGCGTTCAATGGATATTGCAAAGTGCCATCTTTAATCGACACCGTAACCAAATTCGCTCGTGCTTTTTCCATTGCCTTCTGAATCGCGAGAGGCACTTCACGCGCCTTACCATATCCAAAACCAACTTTGCCGTTACCATCACCGACTACGGTTAAAGCAGTGAAGCCAAACTGACGTCCGCCCTTCACTACTTTGGCTACGCGATTAACCGCAACCAGTTTTTCCATCAAGTCATCGCCAGATTGCGAATTTCTCGATTCAGCCATTTTAGCCACCCTTTAAATTAAAACTTTAAACCATGTTCGCGAGCAGAGTCAGCCAAAGCTTTAACCCTACCGTGATACTTGAATCCGGAGCGATCAAACGCCACCGTCTCGATGCCAGCTTGCTTGGCTTTCTCTGCAATCGCCTTACCAACAGCGACCGCTGAATCAGTGTTACCTGAATATTCAATCGCTTTTTTGACGTCTGCAGTCAAAGTTGAAGCAGCCACCACGACTTGCCCTGTTTCACCAGAGAAAATCTGTGCGTAGGTATGACGCGAACTGCGATGCACGCTTAAGCGATTCACCCCAAGCTCACTAATCTTTGCACGTGTACGACGTGAACGCCTGATTCGAGACTCTTTTTTACCCATGATAAACCTACTTCTTCTTCGCTTCTTTGCGGACGATCTGCTCGCCTGCGTATTTAACACCTTTGCCTTTATAAGGCTCTGGCGGACGGAAGGCACGTATCTCGGCAGACACCTGACCAACTTTTTGTTTGTCGCATCCCCGCACAAAAATTTCGGTTGGCGTAGGTGTTTCTACTTCGACACCCTCAGGCACTAGGTAGTTAACCGGGTGTGAGAAACCAAGCGTCAAATTCAACTGATTACCTTGTGCTTGTGCACGATAACCAACACCAACTAACTGCAATTTCTTTTCGAAACCGTTGACAACCCCTTCGACCATACTCGCCAAAATAGAGCGCATCGTGCCCGTCAAGGCCACTGACGACTGTCGGTCATCGAGTGGAAACAATCCGATAGTGTCGCCTTCGCGTTTGATATCAACCGAGTGATGTAGGTTCAAAACTAGAGTTCCCTTAGGGCCCTTAGTTGAGATCTCCTTTCCGTTCACGCTGAGTTCAACGCTCTCGGGCAACTCAATTACTTTCTTTGCAATCCTAGACATGTTTGTAACCTACACCACCGAACAGATGACTTCGCCGCCGTAACCCGCTGCGCGAGCCTTGGCGTCCGTCATAACCCCTTTCGAGGTCGAGATGATGGCAATACCTAAGCCACCATTGATTGACGGAAGATCATCTTTCGATCTAAAAATACGCAAACCTGGACGACTAATACGTCGAACTTGTTCAATAACAGGCTTGCCTTGGTGATACTTCAAATTAATTTTCAATTTCTTTTTTGCTTCTTCAGAAATCGAGAAATCAGCAATGTAACCTTCATCCTTCAAAACAGCAGCAATATTGGCTTTTTGCTTCGAAGCAGGCATTTCAACGCTACGCTTGCTCGCCTTTTGCGCATTGCGCACACGAGTTAGCATATCTGCGATTGGATCTTGTAAACTCATTTCAGTCCTCTCACCAACTGGCCTTAACTAGGCCCGGTATATCGCCACGCATCGCAGCTTCACGGATCTTGTTGCGACACAATCCAAATTTTCGATAAACACCATGAGGGCGTCCAGTCACACGACAACGATTTTGCTTTCGCACCAAACTAGAGTCACGCGGCAACTTTTGTAACATTTCAACGGCCGCCATCTTTTCTTCGTAGGTGACATCTAGACGTTTGATGGTGGCTTTAAGCGCACTGCGTTTGACCGCATGCTTCGCTGCTAAGCGACTGCGCTTCAACTCACGTTGTACCATCGAATTTTTAGCCATAATCTAAACTCGGTTAAGTTCTGAACGGAAATTGAAAAGCTGCTAACAATGCGCGACCTTCGTCGTCGGTACGCGCACTGGTGGTGATACTAATGTTCAAACCACGCAGTTTATCAATTTTGTCATAATCTATTTCTGGGAACGCTATTTGCTCAGTCATGCCCATATTGTAATTGCCTTGACCGTCAAAGGCCTTAGCGCTAAGTCCGCGAAAATCACGAATTCGCGGTATCGAAAAGTTAACCAGGCGATCAAGGAACTCGTACATCTGATCGCGACGTAAGGTCACTTTACAGCCGATCGTCATTCCCTCGCGGAGTTTAAAACCCGCGATCGCTTTTTTAGCAATTGTTACCACCGGCTTCTGGCCAGCGATCAATGTCAAATCTTGAACCGCATGATCGATAACCTTCTTATCCTGCGACGCTTCGCCTACACCCATGTTAAGCGTAATTTTTGTAATACGCGGAATCTGCATGGTTGAACCATAGGAGAACTGCTGAAGCAATTGATCCATTACGATGTCTTTATAATAACTTTCTAATCTGGTCATTTCCAAACTCCTAGATGTCTACGACTTCGCCGTTAGACTTGAAGAAACGCACTTTGCGATCGTCTTCCAGAGTCTTGATACCAACCCGGTCACCTTTTTGGGTGTGCGGGTTGAACAGCATGACGTTAGAAATCTGAATCGCGGCTTCCTGATCGACAATCCCACCAGATTCACCACTGCGTGGATTCGCCTTCACGTGCTTCTTCACCATATTAACGTTTTCGACCAGCAATTTTTCATCACTGAGCCGCTTGAGGACGTTGCCGCGTTGACCTTTACTGCGTCCCGCGATAACGATCACCTCGTCACCTTTTTTAATCTTATGCATTTGAGTTACCTGTCTTCAGTCGCGGCTAGAGTACTTCTGGCGCCAATGAGATGATTTTCATAAAGCGTTCGCCACGTAATTCTCGAGTAACAGGTCCGAAAATACGAGTACCGATCGGCTGCAGATTGTTATTCAAAATAACTGCCGCGTTACTATCAAACTTGATCGCTGACCCGTCAGGACGACGAACACCGCTGGCAGTACGAACCACCACAGCATTGTAAACTTCGCCCTTCTTAACCTTGCCGCGCGGAATCGCATCTTTGATGCTGACTTTAATAATGTCACCAATTCCGGCGTAACGGCGCTTCGAACCACCCAAAACCTTGATGCACTGCACTCTACGGGCACCGCTGTTGTCGGCAGCATTCAAAACTGTTTGCATTTGAATCATGAGATGGCCCCTTATTTCGCCTTAACAACAACTTTGACCAGCTTCCAAGACTTAGTCTTGGAAATTGGACGGCATTCTGTAATCTGTACCGTATCGCCTACGCCACATTCATTATTCTCATCATGAATATGAAACTTGGACGACTTCGTAACAAATTTCCCATAGATCGGATGTTTGACTTTACGCTCAATCAACACAACGGCTGACTTCTGCATTTTGTCACTGACAACCGAGCCAGTCTGAATTCTTGTAACCTTTTCGCTCACGACGCTGCACTCTTACGTTTTTCGTTCATCACGGTCTTCACTCGCGCAATGTTCTTGCGCACCTTGCAAAATTGGTCCCCACGAACGGCATCAGGGTTGATCCCCTGTTGCATCCGAAGATTAAACTGCTCGCGTCGAAGTGCAAGCAGCTCGTCACGCAGTTCTTGTTCACTCTTGCTTCGTAAATCTGATGGTGTCATCACATTACCGTCCTCGAAACGAAAGATGTCTTAAACGGAAGCTTCGCTGCCGCTAATTTGAATGCTTCACGGGCAGTCGTCTCAGTGACGCCTTCCATCTCGTAGAGCACCCGACCAGGCTGAATCTTGCAAACCCAGAATTCAACGTTGCCCTTACCCTTACCCATCCGAACCTCGAGAGGTTTTTTAGATACTGGCACATCAGGAAAAACACGGATCCAAATCTTGCCGCCGCGTTTAATATGACGGGTCATTGCACGTCGTGCTGCCTCAATCTGGCGCGCAGTAATCCTGCCGCGTTCGACCGACTTCAATCCATATTCACCAAAACTGACTTTATTACCAGTGGTGGCCAGGCCGCGGTTGCGTCCTTTGAATTGCTTGCGAAACTTTGTTCTCTTAGGCTGTAACATCTCTGACTTCTCTTACTTAGACGTCTGCTTATTGGCATCATTTTTAGATTCAAGATCAAACACTTCACCTTTGTAAATCCAAACCTTGACTCCCAGAATGCCGTAGGTAGTTAGGGCTTCTGCGAAACCATAATCTACATCCGCTCTTAAAGTATGCAGCGGCACTCGGCCTTCCCGATACCATTCATTACGCGCAATTTCTGCACCGTTCAAACGACCTGACACATTGATCTTGATGCCCTCGGCACCGATCCGCATCGCGTTAGTCACTGAACGACGCATCGCACGACGGAACATTACTCGGCGTTCCAACTGTGAAGCAACACCTTCTGCAACCAATTGCGCATCAAGCTCAGGCTTACGAATTTCTTCGATATTGATCTTGACGTTATTTATGTGCACCGCTACTAGTGTCGCCACTTCAATTCTAAGCTTCTCGATATCTTCACCTTTCTTACCGATGATAATACCTGGCCTTGCAGAATGAATCGTCACCGATACCGATTTTGCGGGGCGAGAAATCTGGATTCGACTGATCGACGCTTGCGCAAGTTTCTTCTTAAGAAAATCACGGATCTTGAGGTCTTCCTCAAGATAATTGGCGAAGTCTGCGTTTCCCGCATACCACTTTGACGTCCAGTCAGTGGAGATGCCGAGACGAAAACCGGTTGGATGTACTTTTTGTCCCATGCTGGCCTCTGTTAACTGTCCGCTACGGTCACAGTAATGTGACTGGTGCGTTTAATAATTCGGTTACCACGACCTTTGGCGCGTGCGCGCATCCGTTTCATCACGGGGCCCTGGTTGACGAAAATCGAAGCCACTTTAAGCTCATCGATATCCGCACCATCATTGTGCTCGGCATTAGCAATAGCCGATTCGAGCACCTTACGCACCATTTCCGCAGCCTTCTTATTGCTGAAAGTTAACAAGGTCAATGCCTTGTCAACCGGCATGCCACGAACCTGATCGGCAACCAATCGGCATTTCTGTGGCGAAATTTTAGCGTGGCGATGTTTAGCACTGGTTTGCATTTGCCTTACCTTTTCTTCGCTTTCTTGTCGACAATATGGCCACGATAAGTGCGGGTTAAAGAAAACTCCCCTAACTTGTGTCCGACCATATTTTCATTAATTAAAACTGGAACATGCTGCCGTCCGTTATGGATCGCAATCGTCAGGCCAACCATCTCAGGTATAACCATCGAACGTCTAGACCAAGTCTTGATCGGACGCTTGCTATTAGCCTCGACCGCTTTCAACACTTTGTTCATCAAGTGCTGATCGATAAAGGGACCTTTTCTTAACGAGCGGGGCATTATGCATTCCTCTTACGGCGACGACGTACAATTAAGCTATCGGTGCGTTTGTTAGAACGAGTCTTGTAACCTTTAGCTGGCGTGCCCCAAGGCGAAACCGGATGACGACCACCAGAGGTACGGCCTTCACCGCCACCATGAGGATGGTCTACCGGATTCATCGCAACACCACGAACCGTCGGGCGCACTCCGCGCCAACGTGTTGCACCCGCTTTACCCAAAGAACGTAAGCTGTGCTCGCCGTTACCGACTTCGCCAATGACTGCGCGACACTCGGTTAATACTTTACGCATTTCAGTCGAGCGCAATCGCAAGGTTGCATAAGCACCTTCGCGAGCCACCAACTGAGCTGATGTGCCTGCTGAACGAGCGATCTGCGCTCCCTTGCCAGGCTTAAGCTCAATGCAATGAACGATTGAACCTAACGGGATACTGCGCAAAGGCAAACAATTACCCGCCTTGATTCCGGCATCTTCACCCGAGCGCAGGACATCGCCTTCAGCGATCCCTTTAGGCGCAATGATGTAGCGACGCTCACCATCAGCATATTTTAACAGCGCAATATGCGCGCTACGGTTAGGGTCATATTCAAGACGCTCAACAACGGCATTAATCCCATCCTTGTTACGCTTGAAATCGACTAAACGATAACGCTGTTTATGACCACCACCAATATGACGCGTGGTGATTCTGCCAGCGTTATTACGACCACCCGACTTAACCTTCTTTTCCAACAATCCCGCGAAAGGCTTACCTTTGTGCAGTCCCGGGGTTTTAACCGAGACAACAAAGCGCCTGCCGGGCGACGTTGGTTTTGCTTTAATTAAGGCCATTACAATTAGCCTCCTATTGAGGCGAGGTCAATTTCGTGACCTTGCTCGAGTGAAACATAAGCTTTCTTCCAATCACTCCGCTTACCATGCTTAGCGCCTTGACGCTTAGTCTTGCCTTTCACATTGGCGGTGCGGACGGTGGCGACCTTAACGTTAAACAACTGCTCAACGGCCGCCTTGATTTCTTCTTTGCGGGCATCAGTAGCCACACTAAAAACTGCTTGATTAGAGGTGTCGCTCAAAAGCGAAGCCTTCTCTGAAATATGAGGGGCTCTCAAAATCTGCAGGAGTCTTTCCTGATTCATAACAAGCGCTCCTCTAGTATTTTTAACGCCGCCTTTTCGATGACAATTGTTTCTTGTCGCACCAAGCTAACCGGGTCGACGATTGCGATATCCATCATCTGGATTCTAGGGATATTCCTAGCCGCCAAATAAACTGCTGCATCAAGACCATCGGTCAACACCAGCGCATCACTAACACCAAGTTGATCTAAACGTTCTTGCATCAGCTTAGTCTTTGGCTCGGTTATCCCGAGCTTATCTATAACAATCAGACGATTTTGACGAATCAGCTCGGAAACCAAACTGCGCATTCCGACGCGATACATTTTACGATTAACCTTCTTATCGTAGTCGCGTGGTGACGCAGCAAAAGTAACGCCACCGGAGCGCCATATCGGACTACGAATAGTACCCGCGCGGGCACGTCCAGTACCTTTCTGATTCCAAGGCTTAGCACCACCGCCACTAACTTGTGAACGGGTTTTTTGAGCCTTGGTTCCTGCACGCCCCGACGCCATATATGACACCACCAGCTGATGCACCAAAGTTTCATTAAACTTAGCAGCAAACGCCTGGTCTGAAACCGACACTAGTTCGACTGAATTATGAATAGCTATGTCCATTACGGAATATCTCTAATCTCTTAAACTTATTGCTTGATCGCGGGCAAAACGACCACGTCACCGGTTTTGGCGCCTGGTACGGCACCCTTGATCAATAAAAGGTTACGCTCGATGTCAACTTTAACGATCTCAAGGTTCTGAGTGGTTACTTTCTCTGCACCCATATGGCCTGACATTTTCTTGCCCTTGAACACTCGACCCGGGGTCTGGTTCTGACCGATTGAACCGTTAGAACGATGTGAAATCGAGTTACCGTGAGTCGCATCTTGCATCGTGAAGTTGTGACGCTTAATGCCGCCCTGGAAACCCTTACCTTTGGATATGCCAGAGACGTCTACAATTTGCCCTGCTTCAAACATATCAACTTTATATTCTGTACCCAGGGTGATTTGGTCAGCCGACTTAAGACGGAATTCCCATAAACCACGGCCTGCTTCGATGCCAGCCTTTTTGTAGTGACCGGCCATCGGCTTTGTTACTCGACTAGCTCGTCGGCTTCCAATGGCGACTTGCACAGCAGCATAACCATCTGTTTCTATCGTCTTTATCTGTGAGACACGATTAGGCTCCACTTCAATTACTGTTACTGGAATTGAAGCACCTTCCTCGGAGAAAACCCGAGTCATGCCAACTTTGCGCCCTACCAAACCGAGAGACATTTTAAATTAAACCTCATAAAAAATTATGCAGTTGCACCTGGGTAATTCATCCTCGAATTTCCAAATGACGAAAAAATAAACCTTCTATATTTTTCTTCCGTTTCGTAAAGGCCTGATTGCCTTTCGAAACGACCACGACTCCATTTCGTGGCAGGCATTAAAAACATATACACACATCAAAACCAACTCGCTAGAGAAGCTTTGAGATGACTAATACAGGTTCGTATTCGAACGCGCGGCCTGGTACAGAGTCCTGTATCAGGCCGCGAGGGCGCGCACTATATCAGATTAGATCAGCCAAGTTAAGCCTTTAATTTGATTAATTAAAGGTGTTTTGGCATAGCTTCGAAAAAAGTTCTATTCGATCGCTACTGGCCTGCCAATTTCCTATTTAGTTTTACTTAGTTAAGCTTGATTTGAACGTCAACACCAGCCGCCAAGTCTAACTTCATCAGCGCATCTACCGTCTTGTCGGTTGGATCAACAATATCCATCAAACGCTTGTGAGTTCTAATCTCATATTGGTCACGCGCATCTTTATTAACATGCGGAGAAACCAGGATAGTGAAACGCTCTTTGCGCGTTGGTAACGGAATCGGACCCTTGACCCGAGCACCGGTGCGTTTCGCTGTTTCAACAATCT